>JBQCDS010000352.1:0-7093 GCA_051961035.1 Trinickia sp.
TTTCGGGCAACGCGGCGATGCCGACGCCCTCGAGGACCGCTTCGCGGATCGTGGACAAATCGGCCGTCACGAGGCGCGGCTCGTGCTCGTGCATATGCTTGTGCCCATCCGGTGCGATCAAATGGAACACGTGTCTGCCGTCCGCGCTCGGCGTATCGAGCGTTTGGAAGCGCGCGAGATCGGCCGGCGTGACAGGCGGTGCGTTCTGACTGAGCAGGCTGGGTGCGCCGACAAGCATCTGCTGAGTACGCCATAACGGACGCACGACGATGTTCGCGTTGTCGGGCGGGTCGGAGCGTACGCGAAGCGCAACGTCCACCGAATCCTCGTACAGATCGATGACACGATTCGTCACGCGCACCGCCACCCGTACTTCCGGATAGCGCAGCAGGAATTCGGAGAGCATGTCCGAGAGGATCGTCTGCGATATCGTCACCGGCACCGTGACGCGCACAGTACCGCGCGGCGCGGAACGCAGCTCCTGCACGGCGTTCATGGCGGCCTGCGCTTCGGACAGCATCACTTGGCAGTGCCGAAAGAAGCGCTCGCCCGCTTCGGTCAGTGCAAGCTTGCGCGTGGAGCGCTGCAACAGCCGCACGCCGAGCGACGTTTCGAGTTCGGCCACACGTCGCGACAGCCGTGACTTCGACACGCCAAGGACACGCTCCGCCGCCGAAAAACCGCCGTGTTCGACGACCTGCGCGAAGTACATCAAGTCATTCAGATTCTGCGAATCGAGTTGCATGTCATCGTTCCAGCGGTAGGACAATCCATTGCTTCCAGGACGGCTAAAAAGGGCGCGGGCGCGTTCATATAATAGGCCTCATGTTCTTACACCACGCACACGTGCGTCCTTCCGAGGTTACTGCTCATGACTACGTCCCGCACGGTCCACGACACGATCGCAGCCGTCCGCACGGTGGAAGGCGGCGGCTTCGTCGTCCATCGGCCCTTCCCGACCCGAATGTTAATGGACTTCGATCCGTTTTTGCTGCTCGACGAAATGGGTCCCGTCGATTACGCGCCCGGTCAAGCGAAAGGCGCTCCGGACCATCCGCACCGCGGCTTCGAAACCGTCACCTACATGCTCGAAGGCAGCTTCGCGCACGAGGATTCGGCCGGCCACTCGGGCGTGCTTCGGCCCGGCGACGTGCAATGGATGACTGCGGGCGCGGGCGTCGTGCATAGCGAGATGCCCGATCCGGCATTCGCACGCACAGGCGGCCGCGTACACGGGGTGCAGCTGTGGGTGAATCTGCCGCGTCGCGACAAGATGATTGCGCCGCGTTACCAGGAAATTCCCGCGGAGCGCATCCCAACGGCCGTGTCGAGCGACGGCAAAGTGCGCGTCAGAGTCATCGCCGGGGAAGCGTTGGGCGTCAACGCACGGATTGAAACGCGCACGCCGATTCTTTATCAGCATTTCACGCTCGAACCCGGCGCATCGATCGTGCAGCCGGTCCCGCGCGAGTTTCGCGTGTTCGCCTACCCGCTGAGCGGAAGCGGGCGGTACGGCGATGAGCAGCGGGAAATCGGCGCGCAACGCATGGTTCTTTTCGCAAACGACGGCGATGCTGTCACGCTGACCGCAGGCGATGGGCCGCTCGACGTTCTGCTCATCGGCGGCGTACCTTTGAGCGAGCCCATCGTACGGCATGGCCCATTCGTGATGAATACCGAAGCCGAGATCCGACAAGCCATCGTCGACTACCAGGCCGGGCGGATGGGCGAAATCGCGCGCTGAAGCGATCGCCGTCGTCGTCGCCATCGGCCTGATCGGAACGATCCGCCGAACGGCCATTCGCCGACTTCCGGTGCGCGACGGACGTCGGCGAATTGCGTCACAATAGCCGCTCTTGCTGCCGCAGCCCGCACCGCGCCTATACGGCGCTTGCGGCAGGCCGGCGCCCCACCCAGGAGGACAAGTATGAGCGAGCGCGTTGTCACGGCAACCATCGGCGCAACCCCCTATCAAGTCACGTTCGACGACGGCGCCCGTCATCTATGGCACGCGGACGAACCGGTATCGCTGGGCGGCGGCGACCGCGCCCCCACTCCGGTCTCACTTTTGCTTTCAGGCTTGGGGGCATGTACGTCCATTACCTTGAAGATGTATGCGCAGCGCAAGGGATGGCCGCTCGAAGACGTGCAAGTATCGCTGTCGATGCAAACGGGCGACCAAGGCTCGACGATCGAGCGCAAGATCGTGCTGCGCGGCGAGCTGACCGACGATCAGCGCGAGCGCTTGCTGCAAGTGGCCAACGCATGCCCGGTTCACAAGATATTGACGCGCCCGATTGCGATCAACACGGGGCTCGTCGCGACGTTGCCGGCCACGCCCGATTGAACGTAAATGACCGACCGCCGCACACCGACGTCGAAGGAACGCACTTGAATTTCGAACATCTTGTCCAGGTCAACGATCCGCTGAACCCGCTCGCGGAAACGCTGACGCGCAATCAGCTGTGGGAAGGGCTCGTGCTGCGCGCCGAGCAGCCGCAGCTTTTCGTGCTGGGCCTCGATAGCTGCACAATCCTCTCGCGCACGGCCGACACGCTCGAACGCGAATTGCACTACGGCCATGCCACCGTGCGCGATCGCGTCACGCTGATGCCGCAGGAAAGCGTGCGTTACGACATCATGGCCACTGAGGCGCACGTGGGCGGATCGCTCACGATGTCGATCGAGCAGCCCGACGAGCTTCAGCTATTTTTGCGGTTCGAGTACGCGACGACGCTGCCCACCCCCGACACGCAAGACGCACGTCAAACCAGCGAAATCGTGAAATCGGCGTACCGCGAGGCGGACATCGACACCGTGCGGCTCATCCGCGAGTACGCACGCAACCCGAAAGGTCACGCGCCGCTTCACTGAGGCAGGCACGCGCCACGCCGCACGAGCGGCCATCGCGACAACGATGGTCGCGCCCTATCAGTGTCCTATCTCAATGAATTTGTTTTTTACAATCGATAATGATTCTCATTTATAATCGATTCCATCGCGTCAAACAAATAACACCCCGAGCATGAGTGAACCCACGCGCCAGCCTACGTTAACGTTGAGAACGTCCACGAGTTCCTTAGCTCGCTCTCGCTCGAAAGACGCAGCACCTGCTGCACTGACACCACGCCGTGCCGGCGCGCAACAGGAAAGTAGCGATGGCACGAATGAGCACACGCTGTCGAGCGATCACTTATTGCGGGGGCGTAGTCGCGTTTTCATCGCTCACAACGGCGAGCGATACCAATTGCGAGCAACCCGCCTGGGAAAGCTCATCCTAACGAAGTAAGTACCGTGTATTGTGGGGACCACCTCCGTGAGAGGTGTTAGGCAGTAGCCAGCGCAGCGTTGAACACGTGAGTCTAGACCCTCCGTGTCCTTATTTGATAAGAGCGTTGCGGCCAGCCATGCCGCTTTTTTCAGGGTCCCTTTTCTGCGGTTCCTTTGCGTCCGTTTTGCGCGCCACTGCCCGGCGTCACTTTTCCCCGCCTTTTTTCCGCATCCCCTTCTACTGCCTGAACGTACAGAGGCGGGCTTCGCGCACGGCAAAAGTCGAGCGGCGATCGCCCGAATGGGGCGAGTGTGTCTATTCCACTGCGTTATCGCGCGAACCCCCAAAACATCAGCCACCACGCGCTGTCCGCTACGGCCAACGCTGCGACGATGAACCCCATTGCGCCGATACGCAGCACGATACGCGATGTGTATTGGCCGGTGACGCGCCACGCAAGCCATGCACTCCAAGCGTTGGCGATTGCGAGCACGCCGATGCGCACCGTCGACGCCCAATCGAGCGGCACATGCTCCGCCCGAAGCAGCGATAACGTCGTGGCGGACAGCCCCAAGAACACACCCGCGCCGGCCACCGGAATAAGCGCTTGCGTGAGGTGGTGCAAACGCAGGCGATCAAAACGGCCCAGGACACGTGTACTCGCCGCGACAAGCACGAGCAGCGTCGTGCCGTACACCACGGCCGTCGCCAAGATGTAGCCGATCAGCAGGCTGCCGTCGAGCCACGAGAAAACGTCGTTCTGTTTCGGGTAATGCGTAAAAAGAAACCACGGCGCATTCGTATCGAGCATCCACGTGACATCGTGGTCGATCAGCCAGGCGGCAAGGGATTGCTTGATGGCGATGAACCATGGGCTCGCCGTCCAATGAAACGCGCCGATCGCAACGCCGAGCAGGCCGTACAGAATGAGCGCGGTATCCCAGCCGTTGGCTGCGCCGCGGCCAAGTTCGGCCACCTCTTGCGCCGGAGAGCGCCAGGCTAGTTCGATCGCATCGCGGTGGCCGCTGCACCGTCCGCACATGTGGCACGACGCCGCGCCCTTCATGCTTCTCAAGGGCACGAGCGGGGCGCAGTTGATCGGGATCACGCGGTGACCGCGCTCACCCGATGTATACGAGCGCCGCCACGCAGCCTCGTCCACGCGGTAGTGAAACGGCGCAAGCCGCGACAACAGCGAAAAGACGCCGTTAACCGGGCACAGGTAACGACACCACACGCGCTTCTCACGGCCATAAAGGAAACCGATGATCATCGCCGCTACTGTCGAGCCGCCCAAGACGAGCAAAACGGCACGCGGATATTGATAAACGCTGACCATTTGGCCATAAATGGTGGTGAGCCCGAATGCCACGAACGGCCATCCGCCCCAGCGCATCCAACGCGGAATGGCGCGGCCCCGCCCATGACGGCTGGCGAATTCAGCCAGTGCGCCTTCGGGGCACAGCACGCCGCACCAGACGCGGCCCAGCAACACCATCGAAAGCAGGACGAAGGGCCACCAGATACCCCAAAAAACGAACTGGGCAGCCAGCGTCAGATTGCTCCAAAGATGCGCGCTCTCATCCGGCAACGGCAAGCATGCCGGCACGATGACGAGAAACGCGTAGACGGCGACGACGACCCACTGGATGAAGCGAATCGTCGCGCCGTTGCGCTGCATCCATGCACCGACACGCGCGAGCCGCCCAGCACCGGCGGCGGGAAACGCCGGCGAACTCATGCCGTGCGCCCCGCCGTCGCGGCCGGCACGCGCCCGGCGCGCCGCGCAAGCCAGCCGCCGATAAGCCAATACAGCGCGTAGGCAATGAGATTGGTCAGTGCCGGATGAGCGCGGTAGCCTGTCAGCGCGGCAACCATCGATCCCACGGTGCTCGAATCGTCTAACAGCCAGGCGCTATTCCAAACCTGCGAGATGCCGAGCGGCAATATCTCTTTGTCGATGAGCTTGTCGACGCCCGTCTGCAGCAAACCAGCGCCGAGCAACAGCAACATGACCTCGGTGACACGGAAGAAATGGCGCCACGAGAACACGCGACCACCAAGCTGCAAGACGTAGAACGTCAGGAACGCGAGGCCGAGCCCGAGTGCGATGGCGAGCACATCGCCTTGGCTCACGTGGCCCGACTGGCCGAAGCCGAGCCCGTAAAGGAAGATGACCGTCTCGCTGCCCTCGCGCGCGATCGCGAGCGCGACGAGGATGGCGACGCCCCAGCCGTTGCCGTCGCGCGTGCTCTCCTTGAGCGAGCGCTCCATGTCGCGTTTGAGTGTGCGCCCATGACGTTTCATCCATAGAACCATTTGGACGATCAGCACGCAGGCGACCAGCACCATGCCCGTCTGGAAGTAGTCGGCCGCATCGCCCGACAGCACTTCGGTGAAGCCCACGAGCGCCGCGCCGAGCGCGACGGCCGCCAATACCCCGGCACCCACCCCCGCCCAAAGATACGGCAAACCTCGGCGCGCGTCGGCATCGCCATTCTTCAGCCATGCGTAAAGAATGCCCACGACGAGCAGAGCCTCGACGCTTTCGCGCCATACGACGAACAATACCTGGCCCATCTCACACTCTCCGAACGCTCGGTGTTCCGCCGCCGAGCGAAAAAACCGCTACTTGACGACGATGACGCCTCGCGCCGACTGATGGAAATCGTCAAAGAACTTGTATTCGCCCGGCGTTTGCGGAGCGACGACCACAACCGATTCCGCCCCCGGTGCCAGAACTTTCTCCTTGCGCAGCTCGACGCTTTCGAATTCGGCGGCGCCCTTGCCGCTGTTGCGCACCTCGATTCGAATGCGTTTGCCCGCCGGCACTTCGAGGCGCGCGGGCGTTAGCTTGCCGTCCGCCATGTCGAGCTTGACCGTCACCGAATCGTCGGCGCGCGCGGCCATCGCGGCGACGGCGAGTAAAGCGGCCAACGCGGCCTTCGAACGCAATTTCATGCTGTTGCTCTCCTATGCCGAATCGTGCTTCTTAATAGCCGCCCTTCTTGCCGATACCGGCGAAGGGAAAATCGTATTGCAGCGTGATCGGCTTGAACCACGGGCCGACACCGGTTTCCTTGTCGGTATGGCGGCCGAATGCCATGTGGCCCGTTTGCATCGGCGGCTCGATGACGAGCGTCAGGTGATACTTGCCTGGGCCGAACAATTTGACGTTGTCGCCATAGTGCGGGCCATCGCTCGCCACCATCGGCATCAAGTCGCCCTTGATCGTCTGCGTGCCGCCCACCTTCTTCAGCTCGTAATGCACTTGCAAATAAGGCATCCAGTCGCCTTCCGCAAACCCCGTGGGATTGTTTTTGACGGCGTGGATGTCGGCTTCGAGGTGAACATCGGAATCGGATGCCTTGCGCATCATCCCTTCCGGATCCATCGTGATCGGCTGCAAGTAAACGGCGCCTATTTCCATGCCGCCCTGCACCTGAGGTTTGCCGATCGGATACTCGGCCGCCGACGCCGTCATTGCGGCAGCCGCCGCGACGGCTGCGACGCCGCCGATGATCCAGGTGGAACGCTGCATCGTAAGCTCCTCTGCTTTCTTGGTTCGATATGTATTCGATAAGGGACGGCGAAGCGCATGGGATGCAATTCGCCGCAAACGCTGACAGATCGACGCCGTTTCAGTGCTTCTGCGCCGCCGACACGAAGTATCTCGGACGAAAACACGAACGCGAATGCGAACGATTATCAATCAGCCGTAAGTGTACACGAATGCCCCGCGGGGACCAAGCGACCCTTGCGCGCTTAGGGTCGCCCAGGCAAGGCGCAAGGGGCGAGGGACGACGTGCGACGAGCCCTCCG
>JBQCDS010000353.1:0-6035 GCA_051961035.1 Trinickia sp.
AAGCGGATAGTCGCTGAGCGAGCGATAGCTGATGATGGTGTCACGCTCGTCGATGAATGAACGCGTGTTCAAGTCGCCCGCGCGCGTATGGGCCAATGCGCGCCGCAGCGGGTCATTGGGCGGCAGCCGGGCGCCGACGGCTTCGTTTCGGCCGGAGCGCAAGGCGCGAACGATATAGTCGTTCGTGCCGACGACGGCCACGACCCCATCCTTGCCGATTCGCAGGCCGTTATAGAGCTCGGTGAAATAGCTGGGCTCCACCGATACGACAACGACACCGAGAAAGCGTCCATCGAGCGAATTGATTCGCTGCGACAGTTGCAGCGATGTCTTGCCGCTTGCTCGGCCGACGACGGGGCGGCCGATCATCAACTCCGTACTCGGATTGTTGACGTGAATCCGGAAGTGTTCCCGGTCCGACAAGTCGATCGGCGTAAAGCCAGGAATCGTCGACGCGCGCAGATAACCTTGCGAATCGATGACGGCGACTTGAACGAAGACATCGAGCTTGAGCAGCCCCGAACTCACGTAATAAGCGAGCGGAATCGACACGCCGTCGTTCTGCACTTGCCACGAGACGAGCGCGGCCACTTGTTCGGCTTCCCGCATGACACGCACCGTATGCGCTGACAGCGCTTCGGCGAGTGCGGTGGCGCCTTCGCGCGCGCTGCGCATTTCGGCATTCGCGTCCCAGATCGTCAAGGTGGCGAAAGCGAACCACAGCGATGCGATCAGCAGCAGCGTCTGCAGCTTGAAATGCGTGAATCGGCGACGCATCGGCTTCGGCGACGAATGGGCGGCTGGAGCGAGCGCTGGGGCCGAGGTGTCCTGGGGGGCGTCCATGTTCGATGGTCGGGAACCGTGGAAGCGGTATTTGATCGAGGGAGGGCGCTCAGCGCCCGACTGCTGTTTACTACGGCGCCGCACGCGAAAACTTCATAGTGACTGCCACTAGCTATCGCGGCGCGTGATCGATAAAGATCAACGAAGACCGTGCCGGACCGAGCGGTTTAAAGGCAGACGTACCGGGCGGTCCCCCAATTGCGCGCTATGCGCAAGTGTCTACAATCCGCCGTATTGAGCTTGCGACCCCACCAGAAAGCCCATTCATGACGACCGAAGCACGGCAGTTACAGGCGAAGGCATACCACCTGGCAGGCGAGCTTTCCGCCGCGCTGCAGTTATATCGCGAGATATTGGCCGATGATCCGGGCAATGACGACGCGTTGTTTCGGCTCGGCGTCCTCGAGTGGCAGATGGGAAACGGCGAGGCGGCCCTCACGCACGTGCGCGCGGCACAGGCCCGCCAGCCGCAGCTTCGCTATCGTCTGGGCGAAGCGCAAATTCTGGTTTCGCTCGGGCGGATAGACGGCGCGGTGCAAGTATGCCGGTGCCTCGTTGCAGAGGCGCCCGATTGCATCGATGCATGGTTCGCACTGGCGTTAGCGCTCGAGGCGGGCGCGCAGTGGAGCGACGCTGCGCAGGCCTACGTTTCACTGCTCGACCATGAGCCGGCGCACGCCGATGCGCTCAATAACCTAGGCAACTGCCGCAGGCAACTCGGCCAATGGGATGCGGCGCTTATCGCTTATCGGCGTGCGCTTGCCGCGCGCCCGAACTTCGCGAGCGCGCTGACGAATTTGGGGACGCTGTTGCAATCTCGCGGCTGCCTGGACGAGGCGATGGAATTGCTGCGCGAAGCGGTGGCCGTGGAGCCGGAGATAGCGGGACATCATGCGAACCTCGGCGTTGCATTGGCTGCGTGCAGACGCTTCGACGAGGCGGCCGACGTCCTAGCGCGTGCGCGCCTGCTCGATGCTCACAGCGCGGATATCGCCTACAACTTCGGCAATGTGCTCCATGCTCTTGGGCGTCACAGCGACGCAGTGGCGCAATACGAGGCGGCCGTGGCATGCTCGCCGGCGCATGCCGATGCCTTCAACAACCTGGGCGTCGTCCATAAATCGCTCGGCGCGTTCTCGGCCGCGGCGCATGCATTCGAGGCGGCGCTGCGTGCGAGGCCGGGCTTCGTCGCCGCGCGTAACAACGCGGGCAGCCTGGCGCGCACGCTTGGGCATCTGGACGCGGCCGAGATGCATTACCGCACCGCGCTCGCCTGGCAAGCATCGACCGATGCGGCCGGTGGCGATCCGAGCGAGGCCGCCGAGCGCTCCGCCACCTACAACAATCTGGGCAATGTGTTGAAGGACACCGGGGCGCTCGAAGAAGCCGTCGATTGCTATCGGCGTGCCATCACCTACGATCGGAGCAATCTCGTCGCGCATAGCAACCTGGCTTACGCGCTGACGTTCCAGCTCGACGACGGTTACGCGATTCTCGATGAATGCCGCCGGCTGGCGCAGTGCCACGAAGCGCCGTTGACCGGCGTTTGGCCAGTACACGCCAACCCACGCGTGCCGGACAAACGGCTGCGCGTGGGATACGTATCGGCCGATTTTCGCGACCACTGCCAAGCGCTGTTCACCGTACCGTTGCTCGCGCATCATGATCACGAGGCGTTCGAAATCGTCTGCTATTCCAGCGTCGAGCGTGCCGACGCGACGACACGTCGATTGGCCGGATACGCCGACCGCTGGCGCGACGTGCGCGAATTGAGCGATGAACGATTGGCCGACGTCATTCGCGAGGACGACATCGATGTACTCGTCGATCTGACGATGCACATGGCCGATGGCCGGCCGTTGCTGTTTGCACGGCAGCCTGCGCCGGTACAAGTCGCATGGCTGGCCTATCCCGGCACGACGGGCAGTCAGTCGATCGGCTACCGTCTCACCGACCCTTGGCTCGATCCGATCGACGGACACCTCGGCGACGACCGCTACAGCGAGCGCTCGATCCGGCTGCCCGACACGTTCTGGTGCTACGACCCCTTGAGCGACGAGCCCTTCGCGGCCGAGCTTTCGGCTGTGCGCACGGGGCATGTCACCTTCGGCTGCCTGAATAACCCGTGCAAGCTGACGGATGCGACGATGCGGCTATGGGCGCGCGTGCTCGCGGCGGTACCGGATAGCCGGCTCGTGCTAATGGCGCCGCAGGGCAGCGCGCGCGACCGTCTGCTTGCACGGCTGACTGCTCAGGGCATCGACACGCGACGCGTGCGATGCGTCCCGTTCAGGCCGCGCGCCGAGTACTTGCGCACTTATCACGAGATCGATCTCGCACTCGATACGTTTCCATACAACGGTCATACGACGAGCCTCGACGCGCTATGGATGGGCGTGCCCGTAGTCACGCGCGTGGGGACAACGCCGGCGGGGCGAGGCGGGTTGAGCCAGCTTTCCAACCTTGGCTTGCAGGCGTTGGCGGCCGAGAGCGACGACGAGTTCGTCCGCATTGCGACGGCGCTTGCAATGGATTGGCCGGCGCTGGCGGCACTGCGTGCGCAGTTGCGTTCGCGTATGCAGTGCTCGCCGTTGATGGACGGCACGCGTTTCGCGCGCAATATCGAGCAAGCGTATCGCGCGATGTGGCGAGAATGGTGCGTCAAGGGTGCCTAAATAGCACCTGAAAAGCGCGTGAAAAACGTGAAAGCACGTTGATAATCGGCAATCCGTTGCCGAGGGGCGCTCATCCTCAAGCGAGCCTGGCGTGCAACGGCGAGGCATGGGCGCGCGAATCGTTAGGCGCATCGGGAACGACTTCGAGCCGATAGCCGTGCCCATAGACGGGCGCGAGCCGCACGCCGTTGTCGGGCTTCAATTGCAGTTTGGAGCGTACGCGCGACATATGCGTATCCAATGTGCGCGAGATGGCGCTTTGCGGCTGTCCCCAAAGCGTCCCGCCAATATGCTCGCGCGATAGTACGCGTCCCACATGTTGAAACAAAAGCAGCACTAAATCGAATTCGCGGCCCGTCAATTCGACCGCGGTTTCACCCAGCAGGCAAGTACGGCCGACCGGATCGATGCGGTAGGGGCCCACCTCGATGACGGGCTGCGCCTCCGTGCCGGCGGCCGAGCCGGGGTACGCGCGACGGCTCAACGCATCGATGCGCGCAAGCAGCTCCCCGCTGCGAATGGGCTTGATCATGTAATCGTCGGCGCCCGCTTGCAGCGCGGTGACGACATCCGTTTCGAGCGAGCGGCTCGTCATGAACAAGATCGGCACGCGCTCGCTGAGGTTCGCGCGCGCCCAGATCGTGACCTGATGGCCTGTGACGCCGGGCAAGCTCCAATCGAGCAGAATCAAATCGAAGCGATCGCGTTTCAAGCGGCGGATCAACTGGCTGCCGTCACGAAAGAGCTCGCATTCGTGGCCGGCTGAACGCAACGTTTCACCGATGTGCTCGGCAAGCACGTCATCGTCTTCCAAATAGCCGATCTTCATTTTGTATTAGCTCCTCTCGCGAGCATTGCATTACGCGTGAGCCCGTGGGCGCGTTGTCACGTGATTTTATTTCGGCCGGATTGTACAGCTACCACCCAAAGAGTGGATTAAATCTCTCCACGCGGCATATGGATAATTGACACTTGTTTGGATTCATGCATGGCCGTTTTCCGCCGCTGCGCCGAGCGCTGTTGCGCAACAACTTGCTGTGAATCGTTGGGCTATTGCAAGCGGCCGATGTGCATTTAGCGATGCAAAATCGCGTGAAATTCGTTAAGCTCGCGGCTTCGATAAATAAAATGTGCATTCACAGATACGACAATGCATACGTCAGCTGCCGCCACGACGGCTTCGCGAGACCGGGCGCTTCGTTTGCGAAAAGCCAACTGCCGCAAACGGGGGCGTGGCACGGCGATAACCGCGATGGCCGTGATCGTCGCCGCCGCTGCATCGCTCGGTGCGCAATCCGTCGCAGCCCAGACGAAAATCGATGCGCGCGCGACGGTCTCGTACGTGACGGTTGCCGGCGACACCCTCTATGAAGTAGCGCAGCGCTATTTAACCGACGTAAAGGGCTGGCGCGCTTTGGCGCGGCTCAACCACGTGAGCGCACCGCGACGTCTGCCCGCTGGAATGATCTTGCGTCTGCCCGTTGCCCTATTGCGCCGCGATTCGATGGCCGCGCATATCGTCGCGCTCAGCGGGCGCGTGACGTCTCGTGTACGAGCCCATTTTGCCGGTGCCGCCGCGTTGCCGCTTCTGCCCGGGCGCGTGCTGGGCGAGAACGACATCGTCAGCACCGGCGACGACGGCTTCGCCACGCTTGAACTCGACGACGGTTCGTACGTCAGCATCGCGCCGAACAGCAGCATCGTGTTGTCGACCTTGCGCAAGATGGTGATCACCGGAATCGAGGATCACGTCATCGAGCTGCAACGCGGCGAAGTCAGCAACCAAGTGACGCACGCCAAGCATAGCGGCGACCAGTTCGAAGTGCGCACGCCGTCCATCGTCGCCGGCGTGCGCGGCACCCAGTTTCGCGTCAACGCGTTGCCGTCCATGACGGCCGTCGAAGTGCTCGATGGAACGGTAGCCGTCGGGGCCACGGCGCATGCGCACCAGGGCACGGCCACGGGCGAGGACACCCCATCGCAATTCGTCGGGGCGGGTGAAGGCAGCGCGACGCCGAATCAAGGCGCGATCGGCGCGCCTTCCCCGCTATTGCCCGCGCCGCAGCTCGTCGATCCGGGGAAGGTGCAAGACGGCAAAGTCGTTACATTCAACGTGGCTGCGGCGTCCGGCGCGAGCGGTTACCGCGTTCAGATCGCACGCGACGCCGATTTGCTCGATTTGATCCGCGACACGCGAGTGCGGGCGCCAACCGCCACGTTTTCCGATGTGCCCGATGGGACGTACTTCGTGCGCGTGTCGGCAATCGATGCCAATGGACTCGAAGGCATGCCGCGAGTCTATGCATTCGAGCGGCGCGCGAACGAACTCAGCGCGAGCGCCGCTGCGCGCGCCGGCACCCGCGACTATCGCTTCGTGTGGCGGATGTCGCGCGTCGATCCTCAGGCTCGCTTTCGGCTCGTCCTGTCGCGCCATCGCGATCTGCGCGATCCGATCGTGGACGCCGTCGACCTGGCCGAGTCCTCCCTGGTCGTCTCCGACTTGCCTGCCGGCGACTA
>JBQCDS010000354.1:0-5568 GCA_051961035.1 Trinickia sp.
TTCGAGCGCCTGTTCGCCCGTATCGGGCTGCGAAACGAGCAGATCGCTGACATTCACGCCGAGCTTCTGAGCGTATTGGATGTCGAGCGCGTGTTCGGCATCGATGAACGCCGCCGTACCGCCGAGCTTTTGCATTTCGGCGATGACTTGCAGCGTCAGCGTGGTTTTACCCGACGATTCCGGCCCGTAGATTTCCACGACGCGCCCACGCGGCAAGCCGCCGACGCCAAGTGCGATGTCGAGACCGAGCGAGCCCGTCGACACCACTTGGATATCCTCGGCCACTTCGCCGTCGCCAAGCCGCATGACCGACCCTTTGCCGAACTGCTTTTCGATCTGCGCGAGCGCGGCGGCGAGCGCCTTGCTCTTTTCAGCCGTCAGTCCAGCCGAGCCTTTCTTGCTTTCTTCCATGAATCGTCCTTTGCTATGATGAGCGGGCGTCTGCGGCGGGCGGGCCGGGCGGTGGGGTGCTGGCGACACGCTACTTGTGCCCCAATGGCGGTGCCATTTACCGGCTGGCGCTCGAAACGCAGACACTGTATAAAAAAACAGGGTTCTTTGCAAGCCCGATGCGGGCGGATTTGCATGGCGGCAACGAAGCATCGGCGCGGCGGCTATGCGTCGAATTCCCACGAGAACACGGAGACACCCGCCCGCTAACCGGCGCGAAAGCGCCGACTGGCCGCGCGGCGCATCATGCGAATACTCATTGCCGAAGACGACAGCATACTCGCGGACGGCCTCGTCCGATCACTCCGCCAATCGGGCTATGCCGTCGATCACGTCAAGACCGGCAGCGAAGCCGATGCCGCGCTCTCCATGCAAGCGTTCGACCTGCTCATCCTGGATCTCGGCCTGCCGCGCATGTCGGGCCTGGACGTGTTGCGCCGTCTCCGCGGGCGCAATTCGGCGCTTCCGGTGCTGATCCTGACGGCGCTCGACGGCGTCGACGAACGCGTCAAAGGGCTCGATCTAGGCGCCGACGACTACATGAGCAAGCCGTTCCACCTGAACGAACTCGAAGCGCGCGTGCGAGCCCTGACACGG
Organism: Trinickia sp.; assembly: GCA_051961035.1. GTDB lineage: Bacteria > Pseudomonadota > Gammaproteobacteria > Burkholderiales > Burkholderiaceae > Trinickia. The sequence goes on from JBQCDS010000354.1 coordinate 1,048, forward strand.
CGCGGCAGCGGCGGCGGGCCGACGCTCGTGCGGCACGGCTCGCTCACTTACGATCAAGTGGGCCGGGTGGCGTCGGTGGGCGATCAAGTGCTCGAGCTGTCGGCGCGCGAGCTCGGCGTGCTCGAGGTACTGTTGCAGCGAATCGGGCGGCTCGTGTCGAAAGAACAGCTGGTCGATCACCTCTGCGAATGGGGCGAAGAGGTCAGCAACAACGCGATCGAAGTCTACGTCCATCGCCTGCGCAAGAAGATCGAGCCGAGCGGCGTGCGCATCGTCACGGTGCGCGGGCTTGGCTACTGCCTGGAAAAGCCCGCATCGAACTGCGCGGGCGCGGCCGGCCCCGGTGCCGCGAATGCCGCGAACGCCACGCCGCCCGCCGCCGTCGATCATGTGCCCGCCCCGCCCCCTGCGCCAGCCGACGTTGCCGCGAACGCCCGGCCGAAGTAGGTCTGCCGTGGCCGCCCCTGCTTGCCGGAACGACGGCGTGCAAACGACGCCCGGCGCGCGCCCGGGCGCGCCCTCCGCGCAGCCCGAGCCGCACACGGCCGACACGGGGCGAGGCGCCCCCGCCAATCCCTTCGCGCCACCCGACGAGGCGGTGCCGAGCGGGCCGAGCCGACCGCGTTCGCTCTTCGGCGAGATTCTCGACTGGATGCTCGCACCGTTGCTGCTGCTCTGGCCGATGAGCATCGCGGTAACCTACCTCGTCGCCAAGACGATCGCGAACGGGCCGTTCGATCGCGGCCTCGAAACGGACGCCTACGTACTCGCACGACAGATACACCCCGTGAACGGCGTGGCCACGCTGACGCTGCCGGACGCCGCGCGCGATTTTTTGGCCGGCGACAACGTCGACAAGGTCTTCTACCAAGTGATCGGTACGCGCGGCGAACTCGTCGCCGGTGTGCCCGACATGCCCTTGCCGAGCGATGACGACCGCCCGCAGCCAGGCCTCGTCGAATTTCGCGACGTGTCGCTGCGCGGCAACGACATTCGGATCGCCTATACGACGGTGGAACTTCCGGTAAGCGGTAGCGCCGCCAAAAGCGAGGGCAGCGGACAGTCCGTACTGGTTCAAGTGGGCGAGACGTTTGACAAACGCAGCGCGCTCGCCAACGAAATCATCAAAGGCGTGATCCTGCCGCAGTTCGTGATCCTGCCGTTGGCGATCGTGCTCGTTTGGTTCGGGCTCTCGCGCGGGCTTGCGCCGCTCACGTCGCTGCAAGCCAACCTGCGCGCGCGCCGCCCCGACGACCTCTCGCCGCTCGAAGCGTCGAGCGCGCCGCCCGAGATCGAGCCGCTCGTCACCTCGTTCAACGATTTGCTGACGCGGCTCGCGCAAAACATCGATTTGCAAAAGCGCTTCATCGCCGATGCGGCGCACCAGATGAAAACGCCGCTCGCCGGCTTGCACATGCAGGCCGAACTGGCGTTGCGCGACGATGTCTCGCCCGAAGTGCGCCGTTCGCTCGAGCAGATCGCGACGGGCGCGGATCAAGCCGCGCGCCTCGTCACGCAGTTGCTGGCACTGGCCCGCGCGGAAAACCGCATGTCCGGGCAGGTCTTCACTTCCGTCGAGGTGGCGCAACTTGCCCGCCTGGCCGTGCGCGATTGGGTGCGCGCGGCGCTCGCCAAGCACATGGATCTCGGCTACGAAGGCCCGGACGAACCGGTGTACGTCGACGGCAACCCAGTCATGCTGCGCGAGATGCTGTCGAACGTCATCGACAACGCGATCCGCTATACGCCGCCCGGCGGCCGCATCACCGTCCGTGTGCGGCCGCTGCGGGAAGCCGGGCAGGTACGGATCGAAGTGGAGGACACCGGCCCCGGCATCGCCCCGGCCGAGCGGCCAAAGGTAATCGAGCGGTTCTATCGCATCCTTGGTCGCGAAGGCGACGGCAGCGGCCTGGGCCTCGCGATCGTCAGGGAAATCGCCACGATGCACGGCGGCACGCTCACCCTCGACGATCATGTGTATCAAACGTCGCCTCGCCTGGCGGGCACGCTGGTGCGCATCGATCTGCCGATCGCACACAGCCCTAGGCTTACCCTGAGATAGCGTCCCCTTGACGCTTGCGCCGCTTGCCGACGAATGGGCCGAATCAACTATTTCGCTGAAGTTGCCGGCAATTATCGGTATAAACCGGCAATAACGCGGCGATTGCGTCTTGGACGGATAGGCGCCGAAAAAACTTCCCGCGTCAGTGCGCCGTAAGTTTTCGTTCCAATAATCGTCGACGGGTGTGGGGCAGCGTGCCGCCGCCCAAGACACGCACGATCAAAACTATTGGAGACGACACATGGCAACCCTTGGCGGGCACATTTCGCACGCGCCGATGACGAGCGACGAGAAGCGCGTCATTTTCGCGTCGTCGCTCGGCACCGTTTTCGAGTGGTACGACTTCTATCTAGCGGGTTCGCTCGCGGCGTACATCAGCAAGAGCTTCTTCGCCGGCATCAACCCGACGGCGGCCTTCATTTTCACGCTTCTAGGATTCGCGGCGGGCTTCGCCGTGCGCCCGTTCGGCGCGCTCGTGTTCGGGCGGCTTGGCGACATGGTGGGCCGCAAATACACGTTTTTGATTACGATCACGATCATGGGCTTATCGACGTTCGTCGTCGGTTTCCTGCCCGGGTATGCGTCGATCGGCTTTGCCTCGCCGGTCATCTTCATTGCGATGCGGCTGCTGCAGGGCCTAGCGCTGGGCGGGGAGTACGGCGGCGCGGCCACATACGTGGCGGAGCACGCGCCCGCGCACCGTCGCGCATACTACCCGGCGTGGATTCACACGACCGCGACGCTGGGCCTGTTCCTGTCGCTGCTCGTCATTCTCGGCGTGCGCACTGCCATGGGCGAAGAGGCGTTCGGTGCATGGGGCTGGCGTATCCCGTTCATCGCGTCGTTGATCTTGCTCGGCGTTTCCGTCTGGATCCGTCTGCAATTGAGCGAATCGCCGGCGTTCGAACGCATCAAGGCTGAGGGCAAGACGTCGAAGGCGCCGCTCACCGAATCGTTCGGTCAATGGAAGAATTTGAAGATCGTCATTCTCGCGCTGATCGGCCTGACGGCCGGCCAGGCCGTGGTTTGGTACACGGGCCAGTTCTACGCCCTCTTCTTTCTCACGCAGACGCTCAAGGTGGACGGGGCGAGCGCCAACATCCTCATTGCGCTGGCGCTTCTGATCGGCACGCCGTTCTTCGTGTTCTTCGGTTCGCTGTCGGATCGGATCGGCCGCAAGCCTGTCATCATGGTGGGTTGCTTGATCGCCGCGTTGACCTACTTCCCGCTTTTCAAGGCGTTGACGCACTACGCGAACCCGGCGCTCGAGGCCGCCTAGCAAAAGGCGCCGATCGTCGTGGTGGCCAACCCGGACGAATGCTCGTTCCAGTTCAACCCGGTCGGCACCGCGAAGTTCACGAGTTCGTGCGACATCGCGAAGAGCGCGCTGGCGAAATCGGGCCTGAACTACGAGAACGTGGCGGCCCCGGCGGGGACGATGGCGCAGATCAAGGTCGGCGATACGGTGGTCAATACGTACGACGGAAAAGCGGCCGATGCGAAGGAGCAGGCGGCGGCGTTCGAAAAGACGCTGGGCGGCACGCTCAAGAGTGCCGGCTATCCGGCGAAGGCTGATCCGTCGCGGTTGAACTGGCCGATGACGGTCGCCATCTTGGCCCTGCTCGTGATCTACGTGACGATGGTGTACGGGCCGATCGCGGCGATGCTCGTGGAGATGTTCCCGACGCGGATCCGCTATACGTCGATGTCGCTGCCGTACCACATCGGCAACGGCTGGTTCGGCGGCTTCCTACCGGCGACGGCATTCGCGATCGTCGCGGCGCAAGGGAACATCTACTCGGGGCTTTGGTATCCGGTGGTGGTGGCGCTCGGGACGTTCGTCATCGGGATGCTGTTCGTCAAGGAAACCAAGGATTCGGATATCTACGCGCAGGATTGAGGGAAGGGGCGGGTGTGGCCTTGGCGTCGGCGCACAGTGAGCAGGTCGACACGCGCAAAGGGGGTTGACAGCGCCGCCAGTCCTGGCCATAATCCGTTTCCTTCGGCGAATTAGCTCAGTCGGTTAGAGCGACGGAATCATAATCCGCAGGTCCGGGGTTCGAATCCCTGATTCGCCACCAGCATTATCAAGGGCTTAGCAGCAATGCTAAGCCCTTTTTCTTTGCCTCCGCGGGCTGGATTTTAGACAGTGTCCAATATTCCCCCCTTTGCCCTACCTTCGCGCCCCGCGCCCGCCCCTTCTGCACCGCCAGTCGATACGCTCAAATGTGGGCGCGCGCTAGGCGATGCATACCCTCCCCGCTCATCGGGAGCCGAACACTGCTTCCGGAGTTGTGTGTACGCGGCATACCGCATTTAAAATCAATGCCTTACGTAACTCGCAAAACTGCAAAACCAAGGCTATACAAGGTCGGTCTATGTCATACGAGCTCGGGCAAACTGCAAGTTCACTGTACTTGCAAGGCGTGTGACGTTTGCCGAGGCATGTTAACGCGCCT
>JBQCDS010000355.1:0-2216 GCA_051961035.1 Trinickia sp.
ATCTGTGACTAGAAAATTGGCTCACGGTCATCATTCGTTAAGGGGCCACGCATAAGTCCTGCTCAGAGCGCAATGCCGCTGAATTTGAAGGGGATCGCGATATATTGAATGCATGTTGCCTGCGGCATCGATCGCAGCGCTGTCCGCCTGTAGGGCTTCGGTACAGCAGCGTGGGCCAATGCCGTTGTCACGACGCGTCCTCTTCGAGTGCGGCAGCTGCAACTCCAATCAGACGGGTCTCGATACATGATTGAATCAGCGTGGACTCGACTAGCGTCAAAGGTCGATCCACCGGTCCGTGCGGCACGCCAAGGCCTTCCAACAAAATCATCGGTACCTGGTCCGGCTGAGCAGACACATATCCGCGCTTGTTGTCGTTGCGCAATAGCGACAGCACCACCGGGACAGTGACGCTTGGGGGCAACCGCATCACCAGTCCATTGCGTCTGAGCAATCTCAGATGAGCCTCTACTCCCGATTCGCTGAGCAGCCCGAGTTGATGGGCCACGTCCGCCGCCACCGCCATGCCGAGGCCGACGGCTTCACCATGCGACACCCCGCCAGCTGCGGCAAGCTCTATTGCGTGGCCCACGGTATGGCCATACTCGAATACGAGGCCCTGCCTACGCTCGTGCTTGTCGTTGCCCATGACATTCTGCTTGGCGAGCACGCCGGCTTCGACGATGGCCAGGAGTTCCTCGTCCGAATAGCGTGCACTCGGGTGCAGTCTGCTTTCGAGGAGCGGGATGTTCTCCGTCGCTACCGTCAATGCATTCTTGATGATTTCACTCATCCCTGAGCGGATTTGCGCCGCTGGCAATGTCTGCAGAAAATTGAGATCGATCAGTACTGCCGTCGGCCGGTGAAAACAACCCAGTAAGTTTTTGCCCTGCGGCAGATTCACCGCCTGTTTGAGCGAGGCGACCGAGTCGGCTGCGGCAATCAACGTCGTAGGTACATGCACGAGGCGAACGCCGCGAAAGAGCAAGGCCGCTGTCAGTCCGGAGAGATTTCCGACCACTCCGCCGCCGACCGCGACGATCGTGCTGCGCCGGTCGATCCCCGCGCATACCATTCCTTGGGCGAGACGTTCGACCGTGCTAATGGATTTCGTCGACTCCCCGTCCGCCACAACCCAGAGTCGGGCCGGCGCTTTTGCGGCCAACCGCTGGAACAACGCAACTCCGTGCAATTGAGCGACGGTTTTGTCGGCGACCACGTGATAGCTCGAAGCGTCGAGTTCGCACAGTTTCGCTACGACTTCATCGACGCAGCGCGAACCAATCCATAGAGGGATGCAATCGTTTTCGAATTTGAGTTGCAAATCGCGCATAGGACACTTTCATCATTTCGCCGTAGTGGCGACGGATGATCCGACACGCGCGAACGTCTACCCCCGAATCGAGCTATTTCCAGACGAAATTACGGCAAGAGCGGATCGCGAGCACCTCGATGTTGGCGACGACGTCGACATGCGCCACCTACACGGGAAAGATCAGCGGCATGCCATGCGCCGTAGCTTAGTCTGAAAAATTCGCCGGGAAGGCCATTGCTGCGGCCGGTATCGCACCATGCTTCTCGCTTGCGAAATACCAACTGCGGAATGAAACGCGAACGGACACCCCCATAGGAAGGGCGCTCGATGGCATCCCCGCCTCCAGATGCATTTCAAGAAACATCGTTGATCGCACAACCGGTCATGTCACAACGCCTATTTAAAATGCCGTCTCCCATTGCGTCCTTCATTGAGCAACGCCCTCTTGGCGCATCACATAAACACGGCCTCGGAGCCGGTGGAGCGCTCGACGATCCTTTCGACGTTGTTGTCATCGGAAGCGGCGCCGCCGGCGCGGTTGCGGCCGAAACATTTGTGCGCGCGGGGCTTCGCACGCTGCTGGTGGAAGAGGGCGCCAGACTCAAGGGGGATGCCGAAAATGCAGCCGTAGATGCGGACGCCCCGCGCGCATTGGCCGGTAACGATGTAACGGGTTGGGATGCGCGGGGATGGCCGTGGACTACGCGCAACCTAGGAGGCGGCACCGTTTTCTATGGCGGTGCATCGTTTCGATACACCGACTTCGACTTCGATTCCAGCGGACGCATTCACGTGGATGGCCTACCAGTGAAATGGCCTATCGATGCGGCCGTTCTCGCGCCCGCTTACGCCGAGATGGAAGCGCGCCTTTCCGTCGATCATGCAGCATTCACGCGCAGCT
>JBQCDS010000356.1:0-2630 GCA_051961035.1 Trinickia sp.
ATTCAGTTCGACGGGCTTGAGCGCAGGCTCGATCGCGGTGGCGGGTGCGGGCTCGGCTGCCATCGGTGCACGCGACGAGGCCACGCTCGTCCTCGATGGGCAGAACTTGAGCGCGCTCGCCGCTCTGCCTTCGGGAACGTACGCGGTCGAGGCGGAATCGGGCGGCAAGGTTCAATTCAAGGCGGGCGCCGCGGCGGCCGGCGCGTCATTGCTCGCGGGTTCTGGCGGTACGCTCGATTTCAACGACGACAGCGCGAGCGCGTCGGGCTCGGTGGTGGCGATTAGCCAAGGAAATGATGCCGCTAGCCGAGGGGAATTGGACTTGAGCGGCAGAACGCAAGCGCTGCACGTGGGGCAGCTCGCCTCCGTCGGCAGCGGAAGCACGAACGGGCTCGTCGATCTGGGCGGCAATAGCGTGTTTCTGGATGGCAGCAACGCCACGCCGGCCACATTCAGCGGCACGATTCAAGGCACGGGCGGGCTGACCAAGAGCGGTACGGGCGTACAGATAGTGTCCGGCCAGGACGTATTCGACTACACCGGTGCGACGATCGTCGCCGGCGGCACGCTCGCGGTTGCCGGCGGCGCGGTAGGACGCGACGCGAACGGTTTCAAGCTGTTGCAACTGCCCGTCGGGGGAGCACTGGACATCGGCAACAACCAAGGTCGTTTCGAAACCGGCGCGATAACGGGATTCGGAACCGTTCATTTGACCGATAGCGGCACGGGTGCTTCGTCCAATTTCATTCTCGAAGGCACGGGAACGGCCCAAACGTTCGCCGGCACGATCGACGGAAGCGGTGGCCTCGTGCTGCGCGGCAATGCGAACCAAAAACTCGTGGGCTCAGGGGTGTTCGGCTTCACGGGCGATGTGACGCTAGGCGGCGGCCTTCTCGCGGTCGGCGGCAATGCGAACGCGTTGGCGAATCGATTCACGTTCGACGATGGCGCCAATACCGGCGGCACGCTCGACATCAGCGCAATCAGCGGGTCAGGGTTCACGCTCGCGGGCGTCGAGGCGACGAATCGCGCCACCACCGCGCAGATCAAGCTGGGCAGCACGAGCAGCGCGAGCGCGAACCTGGTGTTGGCCGGCTCGGGCAACTATAGCTTCGACGGAACGATCTCCGGGTACGGCGAGGTCGTCAAGCAAGGCAACGGCACGCAGACGATGTCGGGCGCGAAACCGTTCTCCTTCACCGGTACGACGGTGCTCGATGCCGGCGTGCTTCAACTGAGAAACATTGCCGACCCTTCGCAGTTCGATCAGACGTTCGAGCTGAACGGTGGATGGCTCGACCTCTCGGACAGCACGTTCGACTCGAGCGGCCAGAACGTGAACGACTGGGCGAAGCTGCATGTGACGGACGGCACCGAGGCGAGCCAGGGCGGCATTATCGGCAGCAGCGACAAGATCACCCTAGGCGGCAACACGGGGGATACGACCGAGGCGGCGCAAATCGATGACGGCGTATTCGTCGTCAAAACCGGCACGAACACAACGACGCTCACGGGCATGAATACGTACGCCGGCAATACGCGAATTTTGGGCGGCACGCTGAAGGTGGCCAATGACGCCAATCTGGGCAGCACGGCTTACGAGCGTGAAGTCGTACTCGATGGCGGCAACCTCGAAATCGGCACCGGCGGCACGTTTGCTTCGTCGCGGCAACTGCAATTGCAGGTGGCGGGCGCAGTGCAAGTGGACGGCACATCGGCGAGCTCAGCCACGCTCGGGAGCATCGCGGGCAGCGGTCAAACTTTCACGAAGACGGGCGGCGGAACGCTGACTTTCACGAACGGCGGCTCGGTGGGGCAAGTGATAGCGAGTGTGGGCGCGCTCGATCTTCGCTCCGCGAAGGTGGATGCGACGACGCTCTCCGATTCCGGCCAGCCTGCGATCGAGCAAGCGGCCGACACGACAGTCAGTCTTGAGGGTGCCACGGTGGTGAGCCAGGGCGACGCCATCGTCGCGAACGGCACGAGCACGCTGAACTTGAGCGGCAACACGCAGGTCACGGCGGGCGGGGCGACGTACCGGGTGACGAGCGGCACGGGAACGCTGAACGCAAGCGGCGAAAGCCTACTGGGCAACGTCTTGCAGGCGGACGGATCGGGCAGCGCGCTGGCGGTCAACTTGACGAACCACAGCAGCTATACGGGCACGCCTTCGCTCACCGCGGGGGCGACGGCGACACTATCGATCGACGGTTCGAGCGCGTGGACCATGACGGGCGATACCGAGCTTGCCGGTGTGACGAACGACGGCGCGATCACGTTCGGTGCCGCCAGTCCTACCGCGACACTCGCCAAAGCCCAGGTGGCCAGTCCTTTCATCGCTCTGACGGTCAATGGCAACTACCAGGGCAGCGGCGTGCTGAACCTGCGCACGGAGCTCAACGAGGGCGGGGTGCTCGCGAATCAGCATACCGATCGGCTGATCGTGACAGGCAACGTGAGCGGACAGCGCACGTTGAGCTTGACGACATCGGGTAGCGGCGCGAACACGGATACGGCGCACGTGAATCAGGCCATTCCCACCGAGGGGATTTCGGTGGTGCAGGTTGAAGGAGCATCGACGGCCAGCGCATTTGCGCTCCAGGGCGGCTACGTGGCGGCGCCGGCCAGCC
>JBQCDS010000357.1:0-11954 GCA_051961035.1 Trinickia sp.
GACGGCCAGCGGTCGAACACGGCGACGTCATAGCCGCGTTCGCCGAGCAGGATGGAGAGGGATTGCCCGACAGGGCCGTACCCAATGATCACGACGTCAAGGAGCTTTTTGTCAGCCATTTGAATTCACCTGCGAAAAAGCGAGTTGTGCCCTGGCGCCGGGAGAGCCGGCGGCCATTCGGTACACGTCCGTGGGAAAGTTTGCTCAGCCTTGCGGGGCCACGCATGTACCCCTATGCCGGGGCTTCGGTGTTGTGGACGAAGTTGCTGGGAACCGGGGGTCCCCAGAGGTACAGCGAGTCCTCGGGCGGAAAGTCGCCGGCAGGCCATTCGTGACCGGCTGAAACGAAATCGATGTCGGCCGAATATTCGCAGAACGAGCCCCAGGGATCCTCGACGTAGTGGAAGTAGTTGGAGCCGAGCACATGCCGGCCCGTGCCCCATCCTTTCGTGTAGCCCGCTGCCGCCATCTGCGACGCGCCCTCGCCAACCAGATTGACGTTGTCCACATCCCAGGCCGAGTGATGCCAGCCGCGTGCGCTGCTTTTCGCAAAGGCGACCAGATGGTGGTCACTGCCGTGCGGCGCGTGGGTAAAAGCGATGATGTCGCGCGACCGGTCGGACAGCCTCAGCCCGAGCGCCTGCTGGTAGAAAGCGAGGGCGCGCAGCACGTCCGGAGTGAACAGCAGCACATGCGACAGACGACGGGGCCGCACAGTCTTTGTTTCCGTTCGGGTGTGAGAGCCGCGCTCGTCGGCCGCGCTGCCGGCGAGCACGCACGGGGTCTTCGCGGATGGGCTCGTTTTCGGACCGACCTTAACCTGGATTAGGTTTTTATCGGGATCGCGGAACCAGAAGCCCGCGGGGTCCGGTGCGGGGCCCGCTTCGATCGCAGCGCCGGCTGCTTGCACCTGTGCTCGAAGCGCGTCCAAATCCCGTTCGAAACAGTTGAAACTAAGCCACGCTAGGCACTTGCTCGATGCGGGCAGGACACGTGCCCAACGGTGGCCGTCCGCTGCCCGGAGCTCGAGCGCCTGGCTTCCTGTGTCCGCCGTCGCAACGTCGAGTCCGAAGGCGCGAAAGAAGTGTGCCGCGTCGTCTATCGACGGAACATTGAGCGCGAAGTGATCGATTGAATGCACACCCACGCCCGCGGGACCGATTACCGAGTCAGACATGACCGTCTCCATCAATGTGTCGGTGCACCGGCTCCACGGCCGGCTTTCGGTTGTTGCGCCAGTCAGCGAGCGGCTTCGTCGGCGATGACGTTTCTGAGCGTGCCGATCTGCTCGACAACGACCTCGCATACGTCTCCTGCCTTCATCAGCAGTTTTGGATTGCGGGCCCAGCCGATACCTGAAGGCGTGCCAGACACGATCACATCACCGGCTTCAAGCGTAATCGCTTCGCTGATGATGCTAATCAGACTGGCGACATCGAAGACCATGTCGTCGGTGATTGCCGATTGCACGACTTTGCCGTTCAGACGTGTTTCGAGACGAAGCCCCTTGGCGCCCGGCGGCAGTTCGTCGGCCGTGACGAGGTCCGGCCCAAACGCACCTGTGCCGTCGAAGTTTTTGCCGACAGTCCATTGGGGCGTCTTGAACTGGTATTCGCGCACTGAACCGTCGTTGAACACCGAATAACCGGCGACATGCGAGAGCGCGTCCGCCTGATCGATATGGCGCCCCCCTTTGCCGAGCACGACGGCAATCTCGCCTTCGAAGTCGAGGCCTTCGGAATCGGTCACGCGCGGTCGGATCATCGGTTGCCCGTGGGCCACCAGGCTTGTAGCGACGCGAATGAACAGCGTCGGATAGTCCGGTTGCTGGTATTGACTTTCGGAGGTGTGATCGGCGAAGTTCAGGCCGACGCAGATTATCTTCGGCGGCTTTTGCAGCGGCGGAAGGTACTTCAACCCGGCCAGCGGTACCTTTTCCTCGGTGATATGGGTCTTCGCATACTCGTCCAGCCGGACGCCGCGCGCGAGAAGCGACTCGAGCGTCTCGATGCCAACGATGCGCACGTGATCGCCTTCCCGGACGCCGAGGGTGGTTTGGCCATTCTTGTCAAAACTAACGAACCGCATGTCTAACTCCTATATCCCGAGAGAAGCAATCTCTCGGAGTTCCCTGAACATTCGTGTTGACGACTTTGTCATTTCCAATTCTATCCAAGTTGACAAACACGTCAATATGAAAAGAGATAGGACAAACCCGCACAGCGCGTGGGCTGCTAAAATCACGTCAGATCAATGGGATAGAGAGTGGAAGTGACAGCCTCGGTCGAGAACCATCGGACCCGCGTGGGCGCATTGCGACGCGAGAAGACACGCATTCGCCTGATTGAAAGCGCACTGGGCGTTTTCGCCCAAAAGGGGGCGGATTCGCCTACCATCGACGACTTCATCGCAGCAGCCGGCGTGGCTCGAGGGACGTTCTACAACTACTTTCGAACGACCGCGGAATTGCTGTCAGCAGTAGCGGGCGAAAGCAGCGACGAAGTGCTTCGCGTAATCGATCCTCTTGTACGCGAAATTCAAGATCCGGCGCAGCGGGTGGTGGTTGGCTCGCGCCTTTATATGGGAATGGCGGCGAGGTATCCGCTGTGGGGAGCGTTTATCACGCGCGTCGGCACAAAGCGGGGCTCGCGAGGGCTCCTGTTGGACGAGTACCTCACCCGCGATTTGCAGCTGGCCCTCGATGCAGGAAGGTTCGACGTAGCCGATGTCGTTGTCGCACGCGATATCGCTCTTGGCTCGATCATGTACGGCATCGAAACGCTGTTGTCTGGCGATGCCCCCGCCGACTATGCCGAGCAATCCATGTACGCACTCATGCGCGCGTTTGGTATCGAACCGAAGGAAGCCCGGAAACTCGCCTACGCGCCAATCGCCGAACCTCCTGCGCCGCGCGGCGCCGTCTTTGAACGGGGCGACGCACTCGCAGACTGAGGCCTGCAATGGCGAGGCGACGGCTTAGGTTGCCTGAGCTTCGCGAGGAAGCAATGCTGCGATCCTTACCGCGACGGGTTCTAAATTGTCACGCTTAACGCCGCCGCGTCGCCAACTCTGCACCCTGACGCAGGGCCTCCAGCATGCTGCCTTCATCCGCAATACCCTTGCCCGCGATATCGAACGCAGTGCCGTGATCGACCGACGTGCGGACTACATCGAGTCCGACCGTCACATTCACGCCCGCTTCGAGCCCGAGCACCTTGACGGGCCCATGCCCCTGATCGTGATACATCGCGACGACGAGATCGAAGTCACCGCGTCCCGCGCGGAAGAACAGCGTATCGGCAGGCAGCGGGCCGGTCACGTCGAGCCCCCGTTCCTGCAGCACCTTGACGGCAGGAATGATCTTCTCTTCTTCCTCGCCATAACCGAACAGTCCGTTTTCGCCCGCATGGGGGTTGATCCCGCACACCCCGATGCGCGGCTTCGCGATGCCGGCCTTGACGAGCGTCGCGTTGCCGCGCTCGATCGTGCGCTGTACGAGACCCGGCTCAATCTTGCGGATCGCATCGATGATGCCGATGTGCGTCGTTACGTGAATCACGCGCAATTGCGGCGCGACGAGCATCATCGACACCTCATCCACGCCTGTCAGATGCGCGAGCATTTCCGTGTGGCCGGGAAATTTGTGGCCGCCTGCGTGCAGCGCTTCTTTGTTGAGCGGCGCGGTGCAGATCGCATCGATCTGGTTTGCCTGAGCGAGCTCGACCGCCCGCGCGATGTACTGATACGCCGCATCGCCGGCAACCGCGGAAAGCTCGCCGAAGGGCAGATCGGCCGGAATCAGGCCGAGGTCGACGCAATCGATCGTGCCCGGCTCATAACGCGCTTGCGAGGCGTCCTTGACACGCCGCACCTTCGCACTGCCCCCGACGATCTCGTTCGCGCGCTCGAGGCGGCGCGCATCACCGATCACGAGCGGACGGCACTGTCGATAAACCTCATCGTGCGCGAGACTCTTGACGACGATTTCCGGCCCCACGCCGCTCGCGTCGCCCATCGTGATGCCAATGACTGGAAGATAGTTGCTCATGATGTTTCGTCTGGGTGATGTCGATTTTCAACGCGCGGTCGGGGTGCCCGCGCCGCGTAAATGCAAATAGGCGCCGAGCAGCGCATGGGCGCTGCCGAAAGCGCCGGCTTTCGTGACGATGGCAGGCCCGCGGCCGCCCGAAGGCCTGCCGAGCGCGACGCCGGCTTCGATCTCGCACACGAGTTCGAGACTGCCGACGTTCGCGGCGGCAAGGGCCGCGCGCGCGGTTTCGCCGCCGGTCGCAATGAGGCCACCGAGCTGGTCGAAGTAAGGCCCGACCAACGTCGCGAGCGCATTCGACAGAAGCGCGCCTTCGGCGGGATCGAAGGCGTCGTCGCGGCCGATGCGCACGATCGTGTCGTGCCTGCCATGCACATTGGCGGCGATACGCTCATCCCATTGCCGCCATTCGGGATGTCGTGCGCCTTCGCGCAGCACGGCCGGCGGCACGATCATTTCGCACACGCCCGCTTCGGTGCAGAGTGTCGCGCACTGACGCTCGGAGATGGCGGATAGGCTACCGACGAGCGTGAGCACTGGGCCTTGCGTGGGGTCGAACGCACGGGCCGCCTTTGAAGGCGCATTCGCGCCGAACAAGTCCGGCAGCGCGGCGAGCTCGCGCGCCAGGCCGCCCGAGCCGACCCAAAAGAAGGCCGCATCGATCGACGCGGTCACCCGCGCGAGCGCGGCGAGATCGTCGCTGGTTTCAGCATCGACGACGATCGCGTCGATGCCATCGGCCGAAACAGCTGCCGACACGATCATCGCCGCGACATCGCGCGGCGCCGCACGCAATGCATCGACCGAGACATGCGCGACGCGCAGGCCTACCCTCTCGAGCATGACGCGCAGCTGCGCGTCGCACCCCGCGTTCTCCAGCTTCCATGTTTCCGTCTCTTCGAGCGGCACACCGCGCACCATCACACGGCCGTCGCGCACGGTGCGGCCCGTCGCCGGAAACGCAGGCGCGACGATTGCCGGTCCCGCGAATCGCGTCAGCGCAGCGACTTCGGCTGCCCAGTTGCCGCGCAAGGTCGAATCGATCTTCTTGTACAGCCGCCGCCCCGGTGCGCTCAGCGTTTGCCATGCGTTCGTCGTGCGTGTGGCTGCCTCGGCGAGCGTGAGTCGGCGCGTGTCGGTGTCGGCGGCGATGACGGTCGCGTCCGCGTCCGAGGCATGGACATCGAGCGACACGACCGTTTTCAAACCTGCTTGCGCGAACGCGATCGCGCAATCGGCGGCGCCCGAGAGATCGTCTGCGACGATCAGCAAGCTCTTCATTGCGTAGCCTCGCGTGCCTTTGTTTTGGATAATGCACGCGCGGCCTCGCGCGCGTTGGCCCGCTTGGCGACGGCGGCCGTCAGCACCGGCGAGACGATCGCTGTCACGACCACACACGCCGCGACGAGCAGGGTCGCCGTCTTTGCCGCTTCCGTGTAGACCGGATTGGCCGCCGCGATCAGCGCAGGAACCGCTGCCGCGTTGCCCGCAGTGTTCGCCGCCGCCGCGCCCGCGACGCCCCGGCCGCCCGTCAGACGATCCGCGAAGTAAAGCGGACTGCCCGTCACGATGACGACCGCGAGCCCCAAGCCGATGCCGAGCAAGCCGGCTTGCCACACTTTGTGCAGATCGAGGCCCGCGCCGAGCGCCAGCGCAAAGAACGGAATCATCACCGGCACCGCGCGGCCGAGGAAGTCGCGCATCTCGCGGTCGAGATTACCGAGCAACATGCCCGCCGCGAGCGGCAAGATGCTGCCGACAAGCGTCGGCCACGGAAACGCGGAGAGACCCGCGACGCCGAGCGTGACCATCGTCAGGAACGGGCCGGATTCGAGCGACATGATCGTGTACGCGCCGACATCCTCCGAGCGGCCGTACTGACCCATCAGCGCCATGTACAGACCGCCGTTCGTATCGTTCATGGCGGCGACGACGGCAAGCGTCGAAACGCCCGCGAAGAGGCCGGAGCTGACTGGCTGCTCGCCGAGAAAATGGCCGAGCACGATGCCCACGACGATCGCGGTACCGACCTTCGTCGCGAACAGCGCACCGCCCTTCTTCAGAAGATACGGTGTCGCCTTCACATCAATGCTCGCGCCCATGCAGACATAGAACACCGCGAGGATCGGCAACGCGCCCGTGAAGAGCGCGCTAGTGAACGAGCCGAAGAACTTTGGCATGCCCGGCATGAAGGTCGCAATCAGCGAGCCGATGAGCAACGGAACGATCATCATCCCGCCGGGCACGCGCTCGACGGCGCGTTTGATATGAATCTGAGCCATACGTGTCTCCAAGGTGTGAATTTTGGTCGATTCGATCATATATTGACTGAATCGATCACGCGCAGTGTAATACTCCTGTTTGATTTGCGCAAATCGGTCGATATACGCGTTTACACTGATCGATTCGTTCGAATGCGATCGATTAAATGATTGGACCGATCACAATGGCGCGTGCGTCATGAAAACATGGCGAGCATCGCGTGGGCCGGGGCCGCGCGTTAGCTACACTTAGGGTCCTCGCCGATGACACGAAGAATTGAAGGAATGCGATGAAAGTCGAGATACGCCGTGAGGCAATGCTCAAAGCGGTGCTGTCGGGCATGAACGATGTCGCCGCGCTTTGCGAGCACTTCGGCATGTCCGAGGCGACGGTGCGCCGAGACCTACGCGCGCTCGCTGACGGGCGGCGCATCGTGCGCACTTACGGCGGAGCGGCTTCGGTGGGCATGCACGAGCCCGAGGAATCGCTCGATACGCGGCGCGAGAGCTTTCGGGAGCAGAAGGAAGCGATCGCGCGTGCGGCGGTGCGGCACGTCCAGGACGGCGATACGATCTTTCTCGACGGCGGCACGACGACAGCCGCGCTCGCGCGATGCCTCGCCGGGCGCGCGGAAGTTCATGTCGTCACGAACAATCTGCTCGCGGTGAGCGCGCTGGCGTGCGCCGACGTTCGGTTGACGGTGATTGGCGGCGATGTGCGTCCGTCGAGCATGAGCACCCTCGGGGCGCTTGCGCAAGTGGCATTGTCGCGCGTGACCTTCGATAAGGCGTTTCTCGGCGCGGATGGCATCGTCGCGGGACGCGGGCTGTGTGAAGCCACGGCGGAGCAGGCGTTCCTAAAGGAATGCGTCATCGCACAAGCGGCGAGCGTGTTCGTGCTCGTCACCTCGAACAAGCTCGAGCGCGCGAGCCAGCAGCACTGGACGCCGCTCGAGCGCGACTGGACGCTCATTACCGATGCGCTGGCCGATGCGCCAGTACTAGCGCGCTTCGGTCAGCGAGGCAATGTGACAGTGGAATGCGCGGAGATGGCGTAGGTGCTTGGAGAAATCTCGCGCTACCGCACGCCGCGATTTTTCGCCTTCGGAGCCTCGCGCTAGCACGGTTGACGTTTGCTGGTCCTGCTAGCGCTTCTGTGAACGGGGCCGCGTTGATTCCGGCCGCCACCACCCGCTCACTTCGTCCCGTGCAGCTTGAACTGCCCCACGAGCCGCTTGAGCGCCTTGGCCTGGTCGTCGAGCGATCGCGCGGCGGCGGTCGCCTCCTCCACGAGCGCGGCATTTTGCTGCGTACCGGCATCCATCTGCGTCACGGCGCGGTTCACTTCCTCGATACCCGCGCTTTGCTCGGACGAAGCCGCCGAGATTTCGCCCATGATGTCGGTCACGCGCTTCACCGCCTTGACCACTTCGTCCATCGTCTGCCCCGCGTCGGTCGCCAAGCTGGAGCCGTTCGCGACGCGCTCGAGCGACGTATTGATGAGCGTCTTGATCTCCTTGGCCGCCGCCGCGCTACGTTGCGCCAGCGAGCGAACCTCGCCCGCTACCACCGCGAAGCCGCGCCCCTGTTCGCCCGCACGCGCCGCTTCCACCGCGGCGTTCAGCGCCAAGATGTTCGTCTGGAATGCGATGCCGTCGATCACGCCGATGATGTCGCCGATACTCTTCGCGCTGGCGTTGATTTCGCCCATCGTGGTGACGACGCGCGAGACGACCTCGCCACACGTCGAGGCGATGTCCGACGCGTTGTTGGCGAGCGAGCTCGCCTGCTTCGCGTTATCGGCGTTTTGCTTCACGGTCGAGGTAAGTTGCTCCATGCTCGTCGCGGTGCGCTCGAGCGAGACGGCCTGCTGTTCCGTTCGCTGCGACAAGTCGAGGTTGCCCATCGAAATTTCACCGGCCGCCGAGGAAATCGCCTCGGCGCTCGCCGCGATCTCACCGACGGTGGCAGCGAGCCCGGTCTGCATCTCGGTCAGCGCATAGAGCACGCTGGAGTCATCCTTCTTGCCGAGCCGGATCTGGTTAGACAAATCGCCGGACGCAATATGGCTCGCGATTTGTTTCGCGTAGGCCGGCTCGCCGCCTAGCTGGCGCGTCAAGCGCCGCACCACCCACTCGCTGACGACGAACGCCACCACGATCAGCGCCGCGGTCATCATCGCGATCATCACGAACGACGACTTGAAGATGAACGCCGACTTTTCGATCGTGGCTTTCGCCTCGGTGCCGCGGCGCTCCACGAGTTCATCGACGAGCTTTTCGAGCTTGCCGGTCTCGACGAGCAGCGACACGTCCTGCATGCCGACCTGCCAGTTCATCTGCGACAAATCGAGCGACTGCGCCTTGACGAGCGTCACGAACGTGCGCAAATGGCCGGCCCAGGCGCCCACCGCCGCGGCGAACTTCTTCTGCTCGGTCAGGCCTTCGGCGTCGGACACGTCGGTGTACTGCTGCAACGTCTGCAGTTCGCCGTTGATGGCGGACAGCCCTTTTTCGACATCGTTGCCGAGCTCGTCTCGCTCCTTGGCCGTCGTCGCCGTCAGCAGCATCTTCTGCGCGCGGCTTGCGCGCAATACGTTCGCGCGCACTTCCTCAGCGGCTCGGCTCGCCACGTGGCCTTGCTCGTAGATCGACTTCGTCGAGCCGTTCAAGCGATCGATCTGCGTCAACGAGAACACACCGATCGCGAGGGTGCCCACGAGCACGATGGCAAACGCCAAGCGCAACGAAGCTTTCACCGACAACGCGTGCAACGTCGACTTCGTCGCGCGCTTGTTCGATTTACCGCCGGCACCCGTGCCATCCGGAACGAACCGCGCCCCAGAGCGTCTGCCAAGCGAAACTGCCTTCATATGAAACCCCCTTCTTATGTCGCGTCGCCGTGGGTCTGGCGACTCAATTCTGGATTGCCTTTTCTGGTCAACGGCACGGCGGTCGCACTTCTTTAGTGCGACGCCGCATAGGTAAACCCGTGGCATGCCGCTCGCTTTATACCCGCGCCAAAAAGAGCGTGCGATAGATGTCTCTTTCGCGACAAAGTTTGTCTTATTATTGCTTTCGAGACAAATTACACTTCCATGACGTCGGGAGCGACGAAACGTTTTTCCTGTGCCGCCTTGCGGCGCGCCGTTTTTTCTTTTTTCAAAGTGCCCACGATGCAAACGAGTATTCAAAAAGATGCGCTTGCCGGGGATCCGCAAGCGCCCATACCGGCTCCGGCTCAATCCACGGCAGGCGCCGGCTCGCGCACCGTTTACTCGGTGCTCGGCGCAATCAGTTTTTCGCATCTGCTCAACGACATGATTCAGTCGCTGATCCTTGCGATCTACCCGATGCTCAAGCAGAACTTTTCGCTTTCGTTCGCGCAGATCGGCTTGATCACGCTGACCTACCAGATCACCGCGTCGCTGTTGCAGCCCCTCGTCGGCCTCTACACCGATAAGCGGCCGCAGCCCTACTCGCTGCCGATCGGCATGGGCTTCACGCTGTCAGGGCTCGTCTTGATGTCGATCGCACCGAACTTCGGCGTGCTGCTCGTCGCGGCGGCGCTCGTCGGGTGCGGCTCGTCGGTCTTCCATCCAGAATCGTCGCGCGTGGCGCGCATGGCGTCAGGCGGGCGCTACGGGCTCGCGCAGTCGCTGTTTCAAGTGGGCGGCAATGCAGGCTCGTCGCTCGGGCCGCTGTTTGCCGCGCTGATCGTGATCCCGCACGGCCAACGCAGCATCGCCTGGTTCTCGGTGGCCGCGCTCGTCGCGATCGTCGTGCTCGCCAATATCGGCCGCTGGTACAGCCGCCATCCGGCCACGAAGAAGAAGGCCGGCGCACGCGCCGTGCACCCGTCGCTATCCAAGTCGCGCGTGGCGTTTGCCGTCGGTGTACTCGTGATGCTCGTGTTCTCCAAGTATTTTTACCTCGCGAGCCTGAACAGCTACTTCACCTTCTATCTCATCGACAAGTTCCACCTCTCGGTGCAAGCCGCTCAGATCCACCTGTTCGTGTTTCTCGCCGCGGTGGCCGCGGGAACGATCATCGGCGGCCCGATCGGCGACCGGATCGGCCGCAAGTACGTCATTTGGGCATCGATCCTCGGCGTTGCGCCGTTCACGCTGATGCTGCCTTACGCGAACCTGTTCTGGACAGGCGTGTTGACGGTCGTCATCGGCGTGGTGCTCGCCTCGGCGTTCTCGGCCATCATCGTCTACGCGCAAGAACTGATTCCCGGCAACGTCGGGATGGTCGCGGGGCTGTTCTTCGGCTTCGCGTTCGGCCTCGGCGGCGTGGGCGCAGCCGTGCTCGGCGATCTGGCCGACGCCACGAGCATCGGCTTCGTCTACAAGGTCTGCTCGTTCTTGCCGCTGATCGGCATCCTGACGATGTTCCTGCCCAACATCGAAAGCAAGCGTCAGGCGCGCGCGTAACCCGTACGTGACCCGCGCCTAACGCGCACCGGCGGCCCTGCACGCGCTAGGTTCCGTCGGTCCGAAAACGATCCGCCCTACCGTGGGCGGCAGTTGAAAACGGTTACTTTGCGGCACCGTCGGGCAACCCGTCACCGCAAAGGATCGATCCATTGATGACCGTTTTCAAACGGGGGCGCCGCGCCGGCCCGGCGCTAAAGCCTCCCGCTGCCGTCCGAGCGGCGGCGATCGTCGCCGCCACGCTCATTGTCGCGCTGCCCGCATGCGGCGGCGGCGATGACTCCCCGAAACCGGCCGCCGCGCACCCATCCGTCCGAGCGAACGATCCACTCTTTCCTTATCAGTGGCACCTCGTGAACACCGGCCAAAGCGGCAGCCCGCACGGGTCGGTGCGCGCGATGCCGGGCGTCGACCTCAACGTCGCGCCGGTATGGGAGCGCGGCATCGACGGCCAGGGCGTGACCGTCGCCGTGGTAGACGGCGGCATCGAACTCGATCACGAAGATCTGCGCGCCAATATCGCGCGACAGCTCAGCCACAACTACCGAACCGGCAGAAGCGACCCGACGCCGCCTGACCTCTCAGACGACCACGGCACAGCGGTGGCCGGGATCATCGGCGCCGCGCGCAACGGGCTGGGCGGCGTCGGCGTCGCACCCGCCGCTCGGTTGGCAGGCTTCGCCTTCTTCGGGGCCGCCTATCTGTCCGATACGATCGACGCGTTGGGGCGCGGCATCATCGACGGCAGCATCGACGTATCGAACAATAGCTGGGGGCCGATCAGGTTCGGCGACGACCCGATGCCCGCCGAGCGCAAACCGATCATGGAAGATGTCGTCCGCAAAGGCGTCGACCGAGGCCGAGGCGGCAAAGGGATCGTGTACGTGTTCGCGGGCGGCAATTCGAATAAGGACCCGCGGGAAGCGCCACGGCCCGCGACGCCCGATCTATCGTGGAGCAATCTCTACGACAGGCCGATGCAATCGTTGACGGTGTGCGCCGTCAATGCGCACGGCGTCGCATCCGATTATTCGGAGAGCGGCTCGAATCTGCTCGTCTGTGCGCCCAGCAACGACACGAAAAGCAGCCCGGGCGTCACCACCGCGCGGCCGTTCAACGGCTATACGCACGAGTTCGGAGGCACGTCGGCGGCGGCGCCCATGGTGTCGGGCGTCGTCGCGCTGATGTTGCAGGCGAACCCCGATCT
>JBQCDS010000358.1:0-5326 GCA_051961035.1 Trinickia sp.
CGATCGAGCCGATTGCGAATTGCGTCGATTCGCCCATCTCGTCGAATTTGCGCGCGAGCAGCGTGCGCCGCTCGGCTGGGGTCAACGTGGCATGGGCAGGGCTCGCCCAAACGTCTTGCCGCTCGAGCAGCTCGTCGAACGACTTGCCCTCGGCATTGCGCAGCGAGAAACCGTCGAAGTAGGGAGCCGTCTGTCCCAGCGCGCTGCTCGGCACGAAGAGCGCGTCAAGCGCGCGACGCTTCGGGTAGTCCACGCGAAGCGCGGCCAAGAAGGTCGCGCGCAGCGTCGGAAGCGTCGGTAAAGTCGTGGGTTCGACCGGCGCTCTTGCCGAGGGCGAGACACCGGGCGCGTTCGGTGATGTTGGGCGGTGCAAGCGGTCGTACAACAGCGCCGCTTCGTCGAACACCGCCTCATCCTCCAACAGCGACAGCTCGAGCGTTTTCGTGAATTCGTCGGGGATGACGCGGCGGCGCTGCTTCGCCACCGCGTTCAACAAGTCGCTCGGGCTATCCGAATACGGCCGTGCCTTCGCCTCGTCCACCCACTCGTTCAGCCCGGCATTCAGCCGCTCGATTACCGCGGCGTCGGCCGCGAGCGAGGCAGGCGGTTGCGATACCCCCAACGCCGCGGCTTGGAGCGATACCTCGGAGGCCGCCGCCTGCTCCGGCTGCGCAGCCGGATCGACAGCCGGAGCGGCCAGCGCGCGGCGCAACCGCCGCTCGATCGGATGCGCGCCACCGTACGAAAAGCCACCATGCTCGGGCGCCTTGTCTCCCGGGGGCGCGGGCACGTCGCCGGTCAACGTCGTGCCTAGCCGATCGTCGCCCGCATCATCGTCGATAAGCGGCGAGGCTTCGCCGATCTCCACCGGGCCCGTGGCGCTCTGCGCCTGCATGAATTGGATTCGCATGAATGCCCTCCTTGTCGAAAGTTCGTCGGTCTGCTCAATGCAAGAGCGCGACGATCTTTCAGAAAGGCCTGCTCATCTCCTAGGCGCGACGAAAGCCGGACTGAATCACCGGCACGGCCGGAGTCACGACGGCTCCCCCGCGCGGGCTAAAGCGGCACGTTTACCGCCCCTCGCGCGATCGGGCGCCTTCTTCGACGAATGCGATTCTGAGCGCCGCGAGCATCGATCGGGCGCGAGGCACAGCCAGCCCAATCAGCGACGCATCGGTAAGCCGCAACGCGCGCTCAGCCCGATTGAGCGGCTCGAGCGTACGGTCGTCGCGCAGGAAAAACGCCACCGTGCCCGCCAGCCGATGCAGCGCGTGCGCCGCCCGCATCCATTGCCCCGTTTGCAGCGCGCTGTCGAATGCGAGGCGCTGGCAATCGAATTCGTCGAGCGCGACACCGAGTAGCGTGCGCAAGCCTTGTGCGCCGTACAACGCGGACAGTTCGGATAAGTCGAACGCGCACGGCTCACGCGCGTCGCGCGTGTCATCCATGCGCGGGTTTTGCGTCGGCATTGACCGTCTCCGCCCATTTTTCGAGTAATGCGGCAAGCTTGAGCCGCGTGATCGGCTTGGCGAGGTAGTCGTCCATTCCCGCTTCAAGGCATGCGCGCACATCGTCTTGTGTCGCGTTCGCACTGATCGCGACGATTGTCGTGCGCGGCGCAGCCTCGCCTTCCCGACGGCGGATGTTGCGCGCGAGCGTGTAGCCGTCCATGCCCGGCATATGGCAGTCGAGCAGCACGAGCGCCGGGCGCAGACGCTGCCAGCTCGCGTAGCCTTCGTTACCGTCGCGCGCTTCGTCGGCCCGGACTCCTAGTGCCTGGAGCTGGCGCACCATGATGTCTCGATTGATGTCGTTGTCCTCGATGACGAGCACCCCAGCGCCCGCGTGCGGTAGCGGCAGGCCCTCGCCAGGCTCGTCCGCGCCGCTCGCGCGCGCCTCGAGCGCCGCCCACGCGTGCCCTTGCGCATCGCAACGGCCGCGCTTCGCGTCGCGCCCCGCGCAAGCGCGATCGAGCGCCGCCGCCACGGCATTCGTCAAATCGTCGACGCTGCGCACGGAACGCTTCGAGCCATCGCAGCCCGCGACGACGATGGCGCCTGTCTCATCCGTCGATACGTCGATGTCGGCGTTGCGGCCGCGCGCGACGCATCGGACGCCCATCTTCGCGAGCGCGGCGCGCGTCGCGACGGTCATCGCGGACACAGGCATGCATAACGCTGCACGCGCCGGCCCCGCATACGGCCATGCACGCCGCTCGCCGCCCCAGCGAATCGGCAACCGAACCCGCACGCAGGTGCCTTCACCGACACGGCTTTGGATGTCGATCGTGCCGTCCATCAGATCGACGATGCGCTTGACGATCGACAAGCCTAGGCCTGTCCCGCCATAGCGGCGCGTCGTCGTACCGTCTTGCTGGGTGAACGGCGAAAACAACCGCGCGCGATAGGCTTCCGAAATGCCGGTGCCCGTATCCACGACCGACACGATGAGCCACGGGCGAGCCCGCACCGTCTTGCGCCGCACTTCCAGCAGCACGTGGCCACGCTCCGTAAACCGAATGGCGTTGCTGAGCAGATTCGTCACGATTTGATTGACGCGCGCCTCGTCGCCCAGGAGTTGCCGATCGAAGTGCGGCATCGTCGCCACATAGAGCGCGAGCCCCTTGCGTGCCGCGAGCGGCGCATGCAATTCAGCCGCCGCCGCCACGAGCGTGCAGATATCGTAGGGCGCGGCATCGAGCACTAACGCGCCTTGCTCGATCTTCAGATAATCGAGCGTGTCGTCGACCACCCGCAGCATCAGCCGCGCGGAATGCTGCGCGATACCGACATAGCGCCGAGGTTCGGCCGCCAGCGGCATCGTATCGAGCAAGTCGAGCACGCCCACGACACCGTTCATCGGTGTGCGGATCTCATGGCTCATCATGGCGACGAATGCCGACTTCGCTCGGTCGGCCGCGAGCGCCTGTTCGCGGGCGGCGATGGCCTCGGTGCGAGCGGCCACGGCGGCGGCACGCGCCGCTTGCGTCCGCCGGTAGGCCCATGCGAGCGCCGCGATGACAGCCAATGCGATGGCGGCGGCGGCCGATGCGAAGACGATGACGGCGCGCTTCTCATAGCCGAGCACGATCGTCAGCGGCCGCGCGCGGCTCGCAAGACGCGCCAGCTCGCGCGGGCTGTACGACTCGAGATAGCGGTCGAGCATCGTCGCGAGCGGACGATTGCGCTGCGCGAGCGCGAAGCCGACGCGCTCGATGCCGGCAGCGGAGGGGTCGATCGTCAACGGAAGATGCGCGTAGCGATCGCCGAGATCCTCCGCCGCGATGGCGTTGATGAGCGCGGCGTCGGCGTTGCCGGCAAGGACGGCGCGCAGCGCGTCGGCGGCATTCGGTCGCGGCACGAGTTCGGCGTCGGCCAAGATCGGCTCGGGCACGACTCGGCGCATTCGCCAGGGCGTCGTCGCGATACGATCGGCGCGCGCCCGAGCACCCTCGGCTCGCACGAACGACCAAGGAAAACTATCGTAAGCGCGCGTCGTGGCCAGCCCTGGCATCGATGTGCCCGGGCCGAGCGGAAACGACGAGACGAGATCGACGACGCCGCCGCGCAGCGCCTGCGCCGGCTCCAGCGAGGCGTCGAGCACCACCGGCTCGAATCGCAGCCCCGCCGTCTGCGCGAACTGTTTGAGCAGCGTTGCGCCCAATCCTTGCCACCGGCCTTGATCGTCGACGAGATCATACGGGCGGGCCAGCCGCTGAACGCCAACGCGCACGACCGGATGCCGGCGCACCCATTCGCGTTCGGCGTCGGTCATGCGAAACGAGGCTTGGGCCGAGGCGCGCTGCGTCGTACCCGGCAACGGCTGAAATTCGATTTCGCTGCGCGTGGCCGGAGAAATCGCCGCGAGGCCTTCGGCGATCATCGCCCTCACGCGAGCATCATCGTGGCGGGACGCCAGACACAGTGCGATCGAAACCGGCATGGCAGCGGGCGTGAGCGTTCCGAGCGCCAGCGCGCCGACGGCATCGACGTTCAATGGATGGATGCCGACGAAGGCATCCGCTCGCCCGCTCGCGACGGCTTCGAGCGCCGCCGCGCGCTCGGGCATCTCGCGCAGGGCCACGCCGCGCAATCGGGCCAATTGGGCCTTGAGCGTAGCCGCACCCGGGCGGCCGCCGGCGATAACGACACGCTTGCCGGCCAAATCCGACAACGCGCCCGGCACGGGGCGGCCGCGCGCGATCACAACGCCGACGCGCAGCTTCGCGTAGGGTTCGGATAATGCACCGGCGCCGCTCGGTACGGGATCGTGGCACGCCACGGGCAACACGTCGATGTCGCCGCGATCGAGCGCGGCCCACGCCTCATCGACGGCCGACACCGCCCGATAATCGAGCGACAGCCCATGCTCGCGCGCGATCGCGCGCAAGACGCCCGCGTTGATCCCCTGCCGCACGCCCGCCTGATCGACATAGTCGAGCGCATTCATTTCGCCACGGTAGGCGCCGACGCGCAGTATCGGCTGTTCGCCGCCCTTCGCTTGATGCGTACCGAAAAGGCAGGCAGCCGCCGCCACGCAGGCGAGGTGCCGAGCGAAGCCTTCCGGACGATAGCCGAATCGCTCGGAAGGCCGGCTGACGCGCACGCTCATCAATCGCTCCCCGCGCTCAATACTGAAACTTTTCTTTGAGAAACAGCGCCAAGCCGAGATCGTCGGACACATGCAACTTGCGCATCGCGCTGCGCTTGTGCGTGCTCACCGTCTTCTTGCTGCGCCGAAGCCTCGCGGCGGTTTGCGTGACCGAGAGCCCTTCGGCGATGTGCCGCAGTATCTCGATTTCCGCGGCCGACAAGGTATCTTCGCGCGCGTGCGGCACGAGGGCCTCGATTTTGTCCTCGCGCATGACGAAGAATTTGCGCGGCGAAGCGACGGTATGGCGGATCGTCTCCGCGATAAGCGGCAACGGCGTCGACTTTTCGAGAAATGCATTGGCACCCGCGCGGTGGCAGACACACTCGGTATCGCTGGCGCGCGCCGCGGACAGCACGACGATGGCGAGCGGCGGCGCCTGCCCGCGCAAGCGCCTGACGAACGTCGCACCGTCGAATCGATCCCCCGGAAGATAAAAATCGACGAGCGCGACGTCGCATGCGCCCCGCTCGAGCGCGGCAAACAAGTCGTCGATCGTGCCGACGTTCGCTATGACTTCGAAGTCCGCATAGCCGCGCAGATAGGTCGCCACGCCGAGTGCGACGATCGGATGATCGTCCAGCACCGCAATACGAATACGATGCCTGGGACGAGACAACAATAGGATTTTCCGGGGAGTCATGCGTTTTCATCCTCGCTATTGCCATTGCGACAT
>JBQCDS010000359.1:0-10472 GCA_051961035.1 Trinickia sp.
AAAGCGGCGTCTCGCCTTCCAGCGTCAAGCCGCGCATTGGCCGGAAGAAACCTTGGAACAAATCGGCCATGGGTTCCAACGAAAATGGATCGTAACGCGTCACATTGCTCATAGCATTTCACTCCTCAGGTTCGCACATCACCGTGGGTGCATCCGCACCATGTCAGCCCTTCCTCTTGCGCCGTGCCGGACAGTCGCTACCCCGGGCCAACGCCCGTCGGCGCCTGGTATCGCGGGCTCATCGACGCAAAACGACGGTGAACACACTGTAGATCGCACGGCACCCAACCGATTGACGTGCGTCAACAAGCGGCCACCCTTCAATGCATATGCATGCCCCCATTGATCGCTACGTCGGCGCCCGTAATGAATGCCGCGTCGTCGGAGCAAAGAAACGCGACGAGCGCCGCGATCTCGTCGGGATGCCCGAGACGGCCCACTGGAATCTGCGGGAGAATGCGCGTTTCCATGACATCCTGGGGCACCGAGGCAACCATCGCCGTATCGAGGTAACCGGGCGAGACGGTGTTGACCGTCACCCCACGCTTGGCAACTTCCAGCGCCAACGCCTTCGTAAAGCCATGAACGCCTGCCTTCGCCGCAGCGTAGTTGGTCTGCCCAAACGCACCACGGGAGCCGTTCACCGAGCCGATGTTGACGACGCGTCCGAAGCGGCGTTCGACCATCGTGCCGATGAACTGCTTCGTCACATTGAACAGCGCATCGAGATCGGTGCGCATGACCGTGTCCCAATCGGCCTTCGTCATCTTCGCGAAGCTCGTATCGCGCGTGACGCCCGCGTTGTTGATCAACACATCCACGCCGCCGTGTTCCGCGATGACGCGCTTCGCGCAAGTCGCGCACGAGTCGTATTCGTCGACGTTCATCGCATACGCATGGAACGATCGTCCCGCGTCGCGCTCATGCATCAGCCATGTCGCAAAGTGATCGTTGTGCTCCGAATGCGACATCGCGACGATCATCCCCATGTCATGTAAACGCCGGCTGATCGCCGCGCCCAGGCCTCCCATCCCTCCAGTGACGAATGCGACTCTCTTGGTGGGCATCATGTTCTCCTGATAGAACGAAAGAAGCGAAAGCGGATCGCAATTCGCTTTCGTTCAATGTAGACAACGCCACCCGCAGGCATTTGACCTCAATCAACACACCGGGCGGATCGGTCGATCCTTCCCTATCGCCGGCTATTGCACATCGGCGCTAGCAGCGCACGCGCCTAGCGTCGTTTTGCTTGATTTGCGTCAATCGGGAACAGAGCCGCGCTCCTAGACTTGAAACCATGTCAAGCATCCTTCCCGTGCTGAAATTCCATTCCTTGGAGCCATGGCAATGAGTTACAAAAGCATCCTCGTGCATCTCGACTCGAGCGAGGCGGTGCACAGCCGGCTCGAACTCGCGCTATCGCTTTCTCAGGAGTTCGACGCGTATCTGACGGGATTTTTCACGGTCTATCGGCC
This sequence comes from Trinickia sp., assembly GCA_051961035.1. Taxonomy (GTDB): domain Bacteria; phylum Pseudomonadota; class Gammaproteobacteria; order Burkholderiales; family Burkholderiaceae; genus Trinickia. The sequence goes on from JBQCDS010000359.1 coordinate 1,476, forward strand.
GGAGCCCGGATCCTTCTACGTGCTGGCCGGTAACGCCGAATACTACGCGGAGTTCGAGCATCGGCGCCTGGAGCAACAAGGCGCGCTCGAACGTCTGTTTCGCGCCGAAATTTTGCGCTTGAAGATCGCCGGCGAATGGCAATCGTCGACGCAATACGCGAACAAATGCGTTCCGCAAGCGGCTCGTCTTGCCGATCTGAGCATCGTCGGCCAGTACAACCGCGACGATCCGGAATCGTTCGTCGCCGAGCAATTCATCGAGAACCTCGTGCTGTCGTCGGGGCGCCCCGTGTTGGTCGTGCCGTACGCCGGCCAGTTTCACGGCATCGCTTCCCACGTTGTTCTCGCATGGGACGGCAGCCGCGAGGCGACGCGCGCACTGCACGACGCCTTGCCGTTCGTCAGCCGCGCGAAGCAGGTGACCGTGCTCACGATCAACGCGCTGAGCGGAGAGCCCGTGTCGAGCCGGATTCCTGGCTCCGATATCGCGGCGGTCATCTCACGCTATGGCGCGAATGTCGCCACGCAGGAAATCGAGGGCGTGAAGGACGTGCCGATCGGCGAGGCGATCCTGTCCCGAGCGGCCGATCTCGAAGCGGACCTGCTCGTGATGGGCTGCTACGGCCATTCGCGCTGGCGCGAGTTGGTACTCGGCGGCGCGACGCGCTCGATTCTCCAATCGATGACCTTGCCCGTGCTGATGTCGCGTTGACACGAAACCATCGACTCTTCAAGAGGCTCAATTATGTATAAACGGATCCTCGTGCCGATAGACGGCAGCCCGACCTCACAGCGCGCATTCGACTACGCGCTCGCCATGGCGAGGGAAAGCCAGGCGGAACTGATACCGGTCTACGTCATCGACATTCCAATGATCGCGTACGAAGCCCCTGGCTTCGATCCCTCGATCGTGCGCGACGCGCTGCTTGAAACCGGCGAGCGGTTGAAGACGGAAGCAAACGCCGCGATGGAACGAGACGACGTAAAAGGGATATCGCGCGTCTTGGAGGTCGACATACCGGGCTCCAGCATTCCCGAACGCATTCTGCAAGAAGCACGCGCGACCCATTGCGATCTCGTCGTCATGGGCACGCACGGGCGGCGCGGTGTGCAGCGTCTCATGCTCGGCAGTGTCGCCGAGCGGTTCACACGTATGTCCTGTTGCCCGGTATTGCTCGTGCCTGGCAGCATCGAGAGCGCCGGGGCAACGCAAGGCGCGGCCGAAAACCGAACCCATCAGGTGCTGCTATGACCTACAAAACCATGCTCGTCCATGTCGACGATAGCCGACACAGCGAGGCACGCGTTGCCTTCGCGCTCGATCTTGCGTCGAAGTTCGATGCGCATGTCATCGGCCTTTACGTGGTCTGCCAAGACCTTTTCCGGCCACTGCTCAAGCGTGACGACAGCTTGAATCTGGCGAAGCTCGAAGCGCAAGGTGCCGAGCGAATGCAACGCGCCCGCGAATCGTTCACGGCCGCGGCAAAGCGCGCCGCATGCCCATTCGAGTGGCGTTCGCCCGCCGGTTCCGCGACCGACGCCATGGTGCTGCACGCGCGACACGCCGATGTCGTCGTGCTCGGCCAGCAAGACCCGGACGACCAAGCGTCCTTCGTTGCCCACGGTTTTATCGAAGACGTCGTGATGAACTGCGGGCGCCCCGTCATCGTGCTGCCTTACGCGGGCCACACGCCGACGTTCGGGGAGAACGTCGTGGTCGCTTGGGATGGAAGCCGCGAAGCCGCCCGCGCACTTGCCGATGCTCTGCCGATTCTCAAGCGGGCGCGCTTCGTCACGGTTTCGGTTGTCGAGAAGCATCCCGAGCGCGAGGAGCCGGCCGGCTTCGATGCAGCCGGCTATCTGGAGCGGCACGGGATACACGCTGGCTTCGCATCGATACCGCGCGTGTCTGGCGTCAGCACTGGCGCGACGCTGCTCAATCAGATCACCGATGCCCATGCGGATCTGCTGGTGATGGGCGCTTATGGGCACGCGCGCGCCATGGAGCATGTGTTAGGCGGCGTCACGCGTGCGCTGCTCGGCACGATGACCGTGCCGGTTCTCATGTCTCACTGAACTCAATCAAGATGAAGGCGATTTAGTTTCTTTTGATTTGCCGTAACTTGTCTCGGCCCGATTCAGCCGTTTCGTTTAGTGACAACGTGACAAACGACGGCTGCATCCGGGCCCCCCACCCTACCCCGCCTACGCAACCTAACCAACGCTACGCCAACGCTACGCGGCCGCCATCCTTCGCGCGCTTTGGCGTTCCAGATAGCGGCCCGAACCACACGATCAACCCGGCCCAATCTATTGCGACGTAGTGCGAACTATTGCGGAATGCAGTGGGTGCTCATCTGTTCGAGCCCGGGCATATCCATGATCGACACTTCCTTGCCCAAGCATTTGATCAGTCCGAGCGCGCTCAATTTGGAAAACCCGCGACTCACCGTCTCGAGTGTCATTCCCAGATGACACCCGATTTCATCGCGGGTCATACGCAGATTGAACTCGTGCGTGGAGTAACCGCGCTCGCCATAGCGCTTCGACAAATTGAGCAGAAACGCCACCAGCCGCTCCACCGCACTCATTCGGCCTATCAGCATGAGCATGGCCGATTCGCGCACCAACTCTCGGCTCATCACGCGATGAAGATGGTTGCTCAACCTAAGGTCGTACTCTGCGGCCTCGGTAAGTTCTTTGAACGGCAGCGTGCACACGATGCTATCTTCGAGCGCGATCGCATCGAACACATGATGTCCAGTTCCAACGCCGTCCAATCCCATGAATTCGCCGGCGATCGGAAAGCCGATCACCTGCTCACGCCCCTCGTTGTCGATCGCTACCGTCTTGAACGAGCCGACTTTGGCGACGTAGAGATTGCGGAACGATTCTCCCGCGCGAAAAATCGCTTCGCCTTGCTTGACTCGGCGATAGTTTCCGAACACGCCCTTGAGCGCGGCGCTATTGCCGACATCGAAACCGTCCGGCATGCAAAACTGGCGCGAGTTGCAATGCGCGCAGTCGTTATGATCGGCAACGCCGGCCGCCCATGCGGCAAAGTGATGCTCTGGTCTTCCGATTTCCGCAATTGCGATGGTTTGCATCTCCGTGCTCCCAATAGGCGTACGGGCGTACGCCGCTTGATGGTCGGCAGGCGCTTAGCTCAACGCTCTGCCGTTGTTGGGAAGCATTGTCGCGTGCGCGCGGCGCCGGGAATATCGGGCATCCATGTCAGCTTATGTAGGCGATCCCCTACACGATGGGCGCGCGATTCCTCAGCCCTCGCGGCTCGAACGGACCTGCTCCGGCCGCCGGGCATAACGATCGAAGACGTCGGCCACACGGCTGGCACCAAACCGTCCCGCTGGCGTCAGGCGTAATTGCACCCCCTCGCGCTCGACGAGCCCTTCCAGCTCGAGTCGATCGAGTGCCATGAGTTCTGTAGGGAACGCCTCGCTAAAAGCGATGCCGTAGGACGCTTCGATCGATTCGATATCCACGGAGAAATTCGTGAGAAAGCCAGCTATCACCTTTTGCCGCACCAAGTCGTCGCGCGTGGCAAGAAGCCCGCGCTCCACCGGCAAGGCCTCCCGGCCCAGTAGCGCTGCATAAGCCATCGGATCGCGCGCGTTCTGATAGTGCATCGGCCCGACATGGCCGACGGCGCCCTGGCCGATGGCGATCGATACGTGCGATGGGCAGATGGAGTAACCGAAAGGCGTCGGGGTAAGCGTTGTCGTATGTTTCGCTTTCACGAATTCGTCGGTATGCACCACGAACGCGTCTTGGGCAACGTACTGGTAACCGATCGCGATCAGATTGGCATAGGTCTCGCGCCACACTTGCCATGTCCGGCCATCCCGATCCGACGCGCGCTTACCGGATCGCGTCAGAAAGATGCGGCTCGGCCGACACGCCGACAATGCCGCCACCCACCCGCGCACCGTGTTTACGGAACCATTCGGAAGATCGATTGGCACGTCGATGGCGATGGTACCGAAACCGGCTGTGCGCGCGGCGGCGATGAATTGTTCGATCGATGCGCAATCAGGCGAATGCGTTGGCGGGCAGATGGCGTGCAACGTGGTCACCCCGAACGCTCGCAATGCCGATAGCAACTCCGGGCGCCAAGACGCCATGCTGACGCGGGCGGTAAAACGGGCACCTGCCCGAACATCGAAACATTCGGTGACGGCGGCATGAACCGCGCGCAACGCACGCTCGGTCAGGCCCGTGACGCCCGCCGTCCACGATATTTCCGCCACACGCGCAGGCGCGCCATGCATACGCGCGAACAGCGCCATCTCGTGCCGCAGTTGTGCCGCGCGGATGCGATCGAAGGCTTCTTGTCCCGATTGTCCTCTGGTCTCTTGCGCACCGCGTGGTGCAACTAGGCTCAGTGTCGCCGGGCGGTACCACTGCGGCTGCCCGCGGCCCTTGAGCCACGCTTCGGCGTAGGTACCACCAAGCGCTCGGTCGAACCAATGCGGAGCGGGATAACAGAAGTGCCTACCTTCCATGACGGTTCGTCTGCCGACGGCAGTGAGAGCAATGTCGTTATTGTGCAGTCGAGGTATCGATGCGATGTGATTTTCATCAACGCACCACTCATCGGCGCATTTTCATTAAACGCCTTGCGCCTGTGCGCCTCGCTTCGCCCCGCAAGTTCCCATGCCGCGGCATTGCGACGCGATCCGCTCATCAACGATCTCGCGTCACGCCGGCGCAATATGCATGCGCCGAGCCCCCGCTAAAGCGCGACGCACCCTCTACCAACCGAGTTCGTCTTCCTGCCGCTGGTACGTGCGCAGCTTTTCGAGCTGCTTCTTGGTCAGGATGGCTTCGATTCGCTTGCTGGCGTCGGCGGACGAACTGATCATCTGCTGACGCATGTCATCCATGGACTTATAGGCGCTGTCGATCGCCGCCGTATCGCGTTTCGGCGCCTCATACAGATCGCGAAGCTTCGACTGTTGATCCATCATGCTGCCCATCAACGCCCAGTGGCTCTTGCGTGTCTCGTCCTGGATCTGATTGATCTTCGTCCTCTGTTCGTCCGTCAGGTCGAGACCGCCCGCCCAAGCGCCTTGCATCATTCCGCCCGGGCCCATGCCGCGCCCTCGCATCATGCCCGGCCCGGCGCCGTAGCCCATCATGCCCGGGCCCGCGCCGTAGCCCATCATGCCCGCGCCATTTCCCCAGCCGCCCATCATCCCGGCCCCTTGCCCCCATCGGCCACAGTCGTCGCGAGGCACGCCTTTCTGCTGGGATGTGGCGTCGGCCAAAGCCGTTCCCGCCAGAGCGAAGCCGGCCAGGCAAACGAGAACGCTCAAACGCGCAGTCACACTCATCGCCCATCTCCCTTTTTGATGAACATTGAACGTTCGCACCGACGCGGCGAACGCCACCTATGTTCAATTTAGAAACGTTGACGACTTGGCCGTTGACCCTTGTCAATGCGCAGCGAGATCGATCGTTCGCGCGACCGCCGAGCGGTTAATGTTCCGCTTGCTGCTCCTTGTCGGAATCGGATCGGGCTTTCAGGTCGAGAGAACGCCATTGCGGCTTTCCCTCAACAGCGACCGATCCAGCCTGCCATTCGCGCCAAACGGCGAGCAGCGTCGCGATGACGAACGGGCCTACAAAAACGCCAATGAGCCCAAATGCCATGATGCCGCCGAGAATGCTGAAAACGGCCAGCAAGAACGGCATGTGCGCCGTGCTGCTCATCACGAGCGGGCGGACGACATTGTCGATCCAGCTGACTGCGACCGTGCCCCAGATCAGCAGCCCGATGCCGGCCCATACGTTGCCGTTGGCGAGCAACACGATACCGATCGGTGCCCAGACGAGCGGCGTACCGAACGGCATGAGCGCGGCCAGCGCGGTCAGCGTAGCGAGGAGAAGCGGCGCATCGACGCCCGCCGCCCAATAGCCGATACCGGCGAGTGCGCCCTGGGCGGCCGCCGTCAGTACGATCCCAAGCACCACGGAACGGCATACGTCGCCGATCGCGCCGAGATAAACGTCGAGCCGTCTGCCAAGGTAAGGCTTCAGCGCATGGCGAATGTCGTCGAGCAAGCGCTTGCCGTCCCGATAAGCGAAGAACAGCGTCAACACAGCGAAAGCGAACTTTACGGCGTTGCGGCCGATTCCGCCGGCGAGCTGCGCGGCCTCGCCGATCCAGCGATCGCCCCACTGCGCCAGTTGCGCGCGCCATGCCGAAGGCTCGTGCGTAATGTCGTCGAGCAGCGCCTGCAACCACGCGCCGAGCCACGGAATCGAATTCAACGGATGAGGCAGCGCGCGATGCCCGTCCGAGAACCATGCGGCCGTCTCGCGCCAGAACGCTAGCGCCTCATGCGTGAGCGGCAATGTGAGCAGCAGCATCGGAACCATGAGACCGAGCGTGAGGATCGCCGTCATCAGTAAGGCTGCAAGCGAGCGCCGGTTGCCCATCGCCCTGCGCATGCGCTCATAGATCGGCCATGTCACGTACGCGATGATGAACGCCCATGCAACGGGAACCACGAACGGACGCAACACCATGACGCCGAGCGTGACGAGTCCGGTAATCAGAACCGCATGCACCGCCAACTTGCCGATGGGGGACGTCATGTCTCTCCCGTGCTAACAGCTTGCTTTACACCACAGTTCACATCACACCTCGTATCACCCGTCGCTAATTGAAGCTACTCGCCCGACACCGCGCGGCGTTGATGCAGGTCAACCGTTTAAAAAGGAACCCGCTCTTGGTCGCCTCCCCCGCCGACGATCGACAAAGCCGTGTACGGCTTCGGGGGTCGAATTTTTGCCGATGAACATCTGACGACTAGCGAGCGATCGCCTATGCTTGTAGGGTTCGATGAACGCTGCCGATGGCATTAGATCAGAGTCGTATTCCATTCCCGGGGGGCGCTATGCGGCTAGCTGACTTTATCCAGAGAAATTGCGAGCCGATACTCGTGCAGTGGGAAGCGTTTGCGGCCACATTGCTGCCAGCGGCAGGGGGCATGGACTCGTTGGCCTTGCGCGACCACGCGCGGCAGATCTTGGAAGCCGTGGCCAAGGACATATCGTCGCCGCAGACGAAGCAGGAGCAACGCAAAAAATCATTGGGCCGTGCCCCGATGCGAATCGAGGCACCGCAGACGGCCGCGCAAACACATGCCGTCTTGCGAGCCCGGAGCGGATTCGATATCAATCAATTGGCCGCCGAATATCGTGCGCTGCGCGCGAGCGTGCTGCGCTTATGGATCGACGAATGTCAACCCGATGTGACTCATTTGGACGACGTGATTCGGTTCAATGAAGCCATCGATCAGGCGCTGGCGGAATCAGTCTCTTTTTTTAACGGCCAGGTCGAACAGGCGCGCAATCTGTTGCTGGGCATGCTCGGTCACGACATGCGCAGCCCCCTGCAAACCATTCAAATGACGGCGTCTTACCTCGCGGCGCTCAATGCCGGGCAGTCCGTGACGGAAGCGGCAAGTAGGCTCATCCGAAGCGGCGCCCGCATGCAAAGCCTGCTGGAGGATTTGTGCGACTTCAACAGGACCAAACTAGGGCTCGGTATCAATGTCAGCCCAAGCCGCATTGATTTGGCCGAGGTTTGTGCCGATGCCGTCGATCAGCTGCGCGCCGTGCATCCCGGCCGACGTATCGATTTGGACGTTCGCGGCGAGCTTCTCGGCGTGTGGGACGGTCAACGGATACAGCAACTGATCGGTAATCTGGTGCTCAATGCGATCAAATATGGTGCGCCCGATACGCCTGTTCGCGTGGCGCTAACCGGCACCGGCGCAGAAGTGCGCATCGAAGTCGGCAACCGCGGTCCGGCTATCGATGAGCCGACGCTCGCGCGCATGTTCGACCCGCTACAGCGCGGGCCGGTCCAGTCGGAGAAGGAGAAGTCTGTCGGCGATGTTGGCTTGGGGCTCGGCCTGTATATCGCGCGTGAAATCGTAAAGGCCCATCACGGCGCGATCGACGCGCGCTCAAATCAGACGGAAACCGTATTCACGGTACATCTGCCGCGCCGGACGTGACCGGCCCGATTGCCCTGAACACGTGATCGTTCGTCGTCATCTGCATAGCGCGCCGTCTCGCGGCCCAGCGCTTGGCCTGCGCAATCGCAATACGAATTGCCTTGCCCTCGGGCATCCCTTCGCCCAGCAACGCATTCGCGATGTCGATCGCCTTGTCGCGCACCCAAGGTTCCATGTTCTATACGCGCGGCGCCGCCGCGACTTGACCCACATCAATCGATTGCACGCTTGCGGCTGACGATCGATTTAAAAAAGATGGCGGCGACAATTAAAAAAGCGCCAAGCGGAACAGTGCCATGTCGCGCTGATATTTTTGTCAGTTGCCCAAGGCTAGGCAAGGTGATTAGCTAACGCCCACTAAAACAACAGTAATGACCCAGGGATGACCCATACCCCTTGAACGAAGCGAGCATCGCCCGTCTCCCTATGGATCGAGCCGACCTCCAGCGTGCGCCGCCATGGTAGGCCCGCTGCCACTGTCCGTCGGGCACGCACACAGACTCGCGCATTTCATTACGTTCGAAAAAAATCAATAGGTATGCCGGCAAGCAGAGCGTTTCCTAGTCGCGTCGCCGTTGTCGACAGCCGCCCAAGTGCGCGGCCTACCGTTCGGCCCACGTCGTGTCGATTAATCGTTTTAAATGCAAATCCATCAATTAAGCGGAAGCATGAACCAAGGGGCTTAAAATGAACAAGGTTGCAATATATGTGGGTGTTTCATTGATTGGCTCGGCCATCGCGGCCGGCGCCAGCGCGCAAGTCAGAACCGTGGGCGCGGTCACGCACTTCACGCAGCGGGCGCAAGCCTCGCAAATGAGCAGCATCGATTTCGCGCACGCGCAGGCGATGCCGATGCCGACCGCGGCCGTGCAGCCGCCGTCCATGGCCGACGCCATGCTGCAAGCCCCGGCGCACACGGGCGCGCCCGGTTTTTCGCCCGGCGGTC
>JBQCDS010000360.1:0-6521 GCA_051961035.1 Trinickia sp.
CCCGACGCGGTTGCGTTCTACGTCTCGGGGCAGCTTCTGACCGAGGATTACTACGTCTTCAATAAGCTCGCAAAAGGGTTGATTCGAACGAACAACATCGACACGAACTCGCGCTTGTGCATGTCGAGTGCAGTCACGGCGTACAAGAAGTCGCTCGGCGCCGATGGTCCGCCGACTTGCTACGAGGATCTCGATCTCGCGCACACCGTGCTGTTCGCGGGCAGCAACATGCCATACGCCCATCCGGTGCTGTTTCGGCGCCTGGAAGAGGCCAAGGCAAACGACCCGACGATCAGATGGATCGTCGTCGATCCGCGCCGCACCGATGTCGCTGCACTGGCGGACCTTCACCTTGCCATTGCACCGGGGACCGACGTCGCGTTGTTCAACGGCATGCTCCATCACATGGTTTGGGAAGGGTTGATCGACCCCGCGTACATCGCTGCGCATACGAGCGGTTTCGGCGAACTCAAAGCGCTCGTGCGCGGCTATACGCCAAGTATGGCCGCGCAGATTTGCGGCATCGCCGAACACGATCTGCTGCAAGCGGCCGAATGGTTCGCCGCGAGCCCGGCCGCGCTATCGCTCTATTGCATGGGCTTGAATCAATCGAGTCACGGCACCGATAAGAACCTAGCGCTCATCAACCTGCATCTCGCGACGGGGCAGATCGGCAAGCCCGGCGCGGGGCCATTCTCGCTGACGGGACAGCCCAACGCCATGGGCGGACGCGAGGTGGGCGGCATGGCGACCATGCTGGCCGCGCATCGCGACATCGGCAATGCCGAGCATCGTGCGCAAGTTGAAGCGCTGTGGGGCGTGAGCGGATTGTCGGCACGGCCCGGGCTGCCCGCCGTGGATATGTTCGACGCAGTTGCCGAAGGAAAGATCAAAGCGCTTTGGATCGCCTGCACGAATCCGGTCCATTCGATGCCCGACATCGAGCGCGTGCGCAAAGCGTTGCGCACCGCGCAGTTCGTCGTCGTGCAGGAAGCATTCGAACAGACGGATACGGTGCCGTACGCCGATGTGCTGCTGCCCGCATCGAGTTGGGGAGAGAAATCGGGCACCGTCACGAACTCCGAGCGACGAATCTCGCGCGTGCGCGCGGCCGTGGAGGCACCCGGCGAGGCGAGACCCGATTGGTGGATCGCCAATGAAGTCGCGCGCAGACTCGAAGCGCACCTGTCTTCGCACAAGCGCGATGAAAGCGAGCAATTCACGCCGAGTTTGTTTTCCTTCGCCTCGCCCCGGGACGTATTCGACGAGCACCGTGCGCTCACTGTCGGGCTCGACCTCGACATCGGAGGCCTCTGCTACGACCGGCTCGAAAACGATGGGCCGCAGCAATGGCCTTTTTCAGCCGGAGCGAAGACAGGATCCGCGCGCCGCTATACCGACGCCCTGTTCGCCACCGCCGACGGCCGCGCCCGCTTTCATGCGCCGCAGTACTTGCCCGTGGCCGAACCGGTCGATGCGCGCTATCCGTTCCGCTTGCTGACGGGACGTTTGCGCGATCAATGGCATGGCATGAGCCGCACGGGGCGCATCGGCATCCTCTTCAATCATGCACCGGAAGCGACCTTATCGATGCGTCGCGAAGACGCGGCACGCCGTGGGCTCAAGGACGGCGACCTCGTCACGATCGCAAGCCGCCGCGGCCGGCTCGTGCTGCCGCTCGAAATCAGCGCGGATTTGCCGCCCGGCACGGTGTTCGCGGCCATGCATTGGAGTGGGCAGTTTCTCAACAGCGGCGGCATCAACGAAACGACGATCGCCGCCGTCGACCCGGACTCCAAGCAGCCCGAATTGAAGCATGCCGCCGTGCGTATCGAAGCGGCGAAATTGCCGTGGCGACTCGTCGCCGCCAAACGCGGCGACGTGCTCGCATTGCGTGCGGCCGCGCAGCCGCTGCTCGCCGAACGCCGCTATGCATCGATCCGCGTGGAAGCCGACGATCTCATCGTTGTCACGGCAGCCGATGTCGATGCCGATCTATCCTGGACGGAACGTTTGCACGATGCGCTCGGCTTGGCGCGCGGCGACGATTTGCTCGAATACCGCGACGCGCGTCGCGGCCGTGCGCAACGCGTCGCTTGGAACGGCCCGTTCGTCGACGGTTTTTTACTGACCGGCGAATCGAGCGCAGCGTCGGCATTGATCGAACAAATACGCAGCGCGCAACCATGGGACGGCCCGCGTCATGCCATCGTGCTGCTCGGCGGCGATGCGTCGCGCAGCACCCGCGCGCCACGCGATCGCGTGGTCTGCAATTGCAAGCAAGTGACGCAATCGCAGATCGAGCAAGCCGTCGCGGCAGGCGCGGCGCTCGACGGATTGAAATCGACGCTGGGCTGCGGCAGCGTATGCGGCTCGTGCGTGCCCGAAATCAGGAGATTGCTGAGCGCGACGGCGCCCGCTTGAGCGTTCGTGCGTTTGGATCCGAACTCCTCTCGCCATCTTCAAAGCGATCGAATAGTAATAAGGTTATAACCGTCCGCCATTCGATTTCCTTTCGACACCTGCCAACGCCCGCCATTGCTCGTGGCAACACCGCGATCCTGATACCGAAGATTTGCGGTTTAGCCACAACAGTGCCGCCCATTTGCGATGGCGCCGATATATCACGTTGACATATAATCGCCGGCTCGCAAGGCGAACGCGACGCCGTTCGCCGCTCTTTCAACATGTCATCCGAAGAAAGAATTCGCCGTGCCTAACCAAGCCGTGTTGCACTGGTTCGCCAGCTTCGCCCCGCATCCGATCGCCGTCTCTTGGCGCGAGCGCTTACGCGCTTGTTTCGGTGCATTGATGGGCATAGCGGCGATGGGCGCATCGGTGCATTGGCTGCTCGGCCCGCAAGCCGAAGTCCCCTATCTGATCGCGCCGATGGGGGCATCCGCCGTGTTGCTCTTCGGTGTATCCGCGAGCCCGCTCGCGCAGCCGTGGTCGTTCATCGGCGGCAACCTCGTCGCTGCGACACTGGGCGTACTCAGTGCCATGACGATCGGCAATCCCATCCTCGCGTCGGCAGTCGCGCTCTCCGCCGCCATCGGCGTCATGTTCGCGCTGCGTTGTATTCACCCGCCCTCGGGCGCGGTGGCGTTGACGGCCGTCCTCGGCGGCCCGGCCGTTCATGCACTGGGCCTGCGCTTCGTCATCGAGCCTGTCGCATTGCAGTCGGTCGTGCTGCTCGCATCGGCCATCATCTATCACACCGTCACGGGCCACCGCTATCCGCACGTGAGCCGCCCCGCAGCGCAAACGGCACCGGGATTCGCCGGCGTCTCGCGCGCGGATCTCGAAGCCATCGTTCGCGAACGAGGCGAGTTGCTCGCCGTGGCCCCCGACGATCTTGAATCGCTCGTGCACGAAGCACAATTGCTCGCGTATGCGCGCAGCTTTAGCGAGCTCACGTGCGCCGGCATCATGTCGCGCGAAGCCGTGAGCGTGTCGAGCGACACATCGGCGGCGGCCGCATGGCGACTGCTCGAGCGCCATCGCATCAAAGCGCTGCCGGTCGTAGACGACATGCGGCGTGTCGTGGGCATCGTCACGCGTACGGATTTCGTCGGGCGTACCGCCTTCGGATTGCGCGGGCCTCGCAAGCGCTGGTCGCTCTCGTTTCGGCGCCATGCCAGCGACGCCTATCGCGTCGACGATTTGATGACGCCCAATGTACGCACGGTGGACCCGGACTTGCCCGTCGCGGAACTCATTCCGGTATTCGCGCATTACGGACACCATCACATTCCGGTCGTGGACAGTGCACGACGCTTGATCGGCATGATCACGCAATCGGATCTGATCGGCGGCCTGCATCAGCAAACGCAGGCACGGGCGCAAACACATCAGTTGAAGATCGCGTAAGGCGGAAGGGGCGCGCCTGCCGCGTTCCAAGCGCAACGATGCATGCGCGTTCGAGATGCGATAGAGCGCCGCCCCAATATATATCACAACGTGATACTATTACGGGTTTCGCACTTGCCTCCCATCCCCGATGAAAATGCCCTCCGACAGCGCGCTTCGCAAGACCGATTTCGAACAGCTCTCGGAGTTTCGCTACCAGATGCGGCGCTTCGAACGATTCTCCGAGCGCGCCGCGCAAGGCGAAGGCATTACGCCGCTGCAATATCTACTGCTGCTGCACGTAAAGGGCTATCCCGGCCGAGCATGGGCCACGATCGGCGAGTTGGCCGAGCGATTGCAAGCACAGCACCATGGCGTCGTTGCGCTGGTGTCGCGCTGTGAAGCGCTCGATCTCGTCAAGCGCAAGGTGAGCGAAACGGATCGGCGGCAGGTGGAAGTGCATTTGCAAAAAGCAGGCGAAACGGTATTGGCAAAACTCGCGGCGCTGCACCGCGCGGAGCTGAACTCGCTCCAAGGCGCGTTCAGCGTGCCGCAACTCGATTTGTGACTTAGGTAAATCTATGAGCGACCACCTCGACCCGAACAAGCGGGATTTTTCCGCCAACGCGCGATTACCCGGCATCTGCGCATTGGCCGCCGTCATTGGCGTACTCGGCACGATCGCGGCCATCGTACTGCTCAAACTCATCTACATGTTCACGAACCTGTTCTTCTTCGGCACGTTCTCGTTCGTGAACCACTCGCCGGCCGATAACAGGCTCGGTGGATGGGTGGTACTCATTCCGGCGCTCGGCGGGCTCATCGTCGGCTTGATCGCCCGCTTCGGCTCGGACAAGATTCGCGGCCACGGCATTCCCGAAGCGATCGAAGCCATCCTGTTCGGCAAAAGCCGCATGTTGACGAAAGTGGCCGTTCTCAAGCCCCTTTCGTCGGGCATCGTGATCGGCAGCGGCGGCCCATTCGGCGCCGAAGGTCCGATCATCATGACGGGCGGTGCATTAGGCTCACTGCTCGCGCAGTGCATCAAGGTCACCGCGGCCGAGCGCAAGACGCTGCTCGTCGCCGGCGCGGCGGCCGGCATGACGGCCGTGTTCGGCACACCCGTGGCGGCCGTGTTGCTCGCCGTCGAGTTGTTGCTGTTCGAATGGCGCCCGCGCAGCTTTCTGCCCGTGGCGCTCGCTTGCGCCGTCGCCGGGTTCATGCGCGCGCAGTGGTTCGGCGTCGGTCCGCTGTTTCCTCTGGAAACCGCCCCGCCGGGCACCATCTCGCTGATCTCGTGTTTGATCCTTGGCATCGCCAGTGGCGCGCTTGCCTCGGGCCTATCGATTTCCCTTTACGCAACCGAGGATTTCTTTGCCAAGCTGCCCGTGCATTGGATGTGGTGGCCGGCAATCGGCGGCCTCATTGTCGGCCTGGGCGGCTTGATCGAGCCGCGTGCCCTCGGCGTGGGCTACGACGTCATCGGCGATTTGTTGCATCAGCAACTTGCGGTGAAGGTGGCCGTTTCGATCCTCGTCGTGAAGGCGATCATCTGGGTTATCGCATTGGGTTCCGGTACCTCCGGTGGGGTACTCGCCCCGCTGCTCATGCTCGGCGCGGGCCTTGGCATCGTCCTGGGTCCCGTGTTGCCGGGCCACGATGCGGCGCTGTGGCCGCTCGTCGCGATGGCGGCTACATTGGGCGCCACGCTCGGCGCACCGCTCACGGCGATCGTTTTCGCATTCGGCTTGACGCACGATGCCAACGCACTATTGCCGTTGCTAACGGCAACCCTGATCGCACATGGATTCACGACGGTCGTCATGCGGCGTTCGATCATGACCGAGAAGATCGCGCGGCGCGGCTATCACATCTACCGCGAATACGGCGTCGATCCGCTCGAGCGCCATCATGTCGACGAAGTCATGACGCGCAAGGTATTGACGATCGACGCACTGCTTCCCGTGCGTGAAGCGCTGTCAACGTTCTTCGGCCCGAGCCAAACGCATCGCGCCTATCCCGTCGTGCGTGGTGAGCGTCTCGTTGGCGTCGCCGATCGCGAAACGCTCGTCGCATTGGCCGCCGAGCAAGGCGGCGATATGGCGATCGGCGATGCACTCGCCGCCAAATCGGTCACCGTCGCTTTGCCGGGCGAGACCTGCCGGCTCGTGGCCGCGCGGCTTGCCGTGCACGGCCTGGAACGCGTGCCGGTCGTAGCCGATCACGATTCGATGACGCTTGCGGGTATCGTCTCGCGAAGCGACCTCGTCAAGCCCTCGCGCATGCACTTCGAGGAAGAGCAGAAGAAAGAGCGCTTCCGTCGCGTGACTTGGCGGCCCGCCAAGCGTCGCGGCTAGGCATGCGGCTAGCGCCGAGCGAAACGCCCGGCGCGGGCTGCGCTTCACGTCCCGCCCGCGAGTGCTTATATCGTGCGAACGGCCTACTCCCCGCCGCGTCGCACGAGATTGGCACCTTTGCGGCGGGCGAAGTTATCGGCCGCCGGCTTCAGTCGGCGCGGCGGCCGCATTCGAACGCCGCTTCGCCGCGTGGCCGAGCCACATGACGACGAGCCATACCGGCACCAGCCAAACCGAAACCGACAGGCCCGGCGTGAAGGCGAGAATCACGAGGATCATCGCCATGAACGCAAGGCAGATCCAGTTGGCCACCGG
>JBQCDS010000361.1:0-8672 GCA_051961035.1 Trinickia sp.
ATCGCGGATCAGTAAGCGCAGCGGCGGCATAAGCCTTTAGCCGTTAACCCCATGCCGCTCAGCCACCCGTTGCGATCACGCTCGATCGGTCTCCGGCCAGCAGCAATTGAGGCACTTGCGAAAACACCCATCCTGGGCCGGTGTCGGTCCGATCGAACACCCACACAACATCGAAACGAGGGTCCGGCCAAACCGCCGGAAACGGGCCGCCGGGAAAAATCGCCTCGGCAAGCGCCGGAATGTTGTTGTGCTCCCATGCGATCAGCACGACGCCGCCTACTTCGATGGCGGCCGAAGCCGCCTTACGCTCGTCCCCTTTCAAGTATTGGGTATCGGTCTCGATCACGAGCTTGGCCGAAAGGGGCGCGAGGGTGTGTTCGGGCCGCAAACTGCTGCTGTGCTTGCCCACCCCGGCTGCAAATAAATGGTGCGGCACGGCTAGGCCCGTGCGGCATCCCTTCCCGACGGGCGGATCGAACAGCCCGATCAACGCGCCGGCACGCTGCCAACCGAGTACGCTCAGATCGTCCGCATCGACGCTACCGTCGGGCGACACGCCCTTTGTATGATCGGTCGGCTTTTCGGCGTGGCGAATCAACATGATCTTCGTCGTCGACATGACATTCCCCCGTGGTGTTCGGCCACGCTACGATACGTTGAATCCGGCGGCGGCGCTCACCGGCTGAACAAGAGCCGCTCCTTCTCGCGAATGTCGCCGGCCGTGTAATACCGCGACCACCATCTCTCGCCGTCGAACTTCAGGCGCAGCGGCTGTCCGCTGCTACCGGCCTTCTTCAGCGCCTCGGCGAATGCATAGTGATCGACGAGCCGAATCCCCTCGATCGCGAACGCCGTGGCAATCGCACGATCGTAGATGGCTACGAGATTATCGCCGTTCGCATTCTCCCCGCCTTCCGCCAGATTCGAAGATCCGCCGAATACTACGGGGTTCGTCCCGTTGAAATCGACGACGACGAACTTATGGTGAACGATGTGAGCGGCCGCGCCATGTACGCCGAGTTCCATCGAGAAAGGCGGCGGAAACGCCTCCGGGTCGGCCTTGGAATAGACGAGTTCGCCGCCCTTCGTGGTCGGCGTGTAGACCGTGGTGCCGTCGATCGTATCGTCCGCTGGGTTCACCGCATCGGAAATCCCGTACGAGAACACCTTCTGATTCGTGTGCAATTTCGACAGCGCCTCGAGTACTTGGCCCGACCCGCTCAGCTCCATGACCGCGAAGATCACCGAGCTGTCGGCACCGTCGATCGCCTTCAATAAGCGCGCAAGCCCGGTTTGCGCATCGCGATGCGGCGCGAACGAGACGACGATCGCAGGCATTCCCGGGCGGTTGATCACCCACTCCTGCGTGGAGAGGGATTGCTTGTAGAAATCGGACGCTTGCAGCTTGTCGGTCAGCGCCGCCTCGAACGCCTCTTCGTACTTCGCCGCCACGGCCGGATCATCGAACACGAACACATGGTTCGCATTGACATAAAGCCCGGTGATCGAAAAATTCGTGGAACCCGTCAGCACTTTCCGCGCAACGCCGTCAACCTTCTTGATCAGCACCTTGTTGTGCTGAAAGCGCCTGAAATGGCCGCGCACGAAACCGTTGCGGCTGGCCTCCGTGGCAGCGGATCGAATGTCCTCGAACGCTTGCGCCGCAGCCGTCCCTGCCTTGTGCAATGCGGCGTCATCGGCCAGCATTCTGAGCTTGCCCATGCTCGCCAAATCGATAAACGCGGTAATGACCGCAGGCTCGTTCAGGTCATAGACGCACGCATCAACCGTCGCATGCGGGTCTTGATAGCACTCGGTCAGGAAGTTGGCGATCGATGTGCGCGCATGAGCGCCTAGCCATGCCCACTGCGCTTCGTACGGCTTCCAATCAAACTTCCATTGACCGGCCGGCCTCTTCGGCTCATAGGGCTTGTTGTCGAATTCGTCCGCGTAAGCTTGCGACGAAAGATAGCCGCGCGTAAACGCCACTTCGATGCCCCCTTCCACGAAGGGCCCGACATCGATCGTCAACTGCACGCTCTGGTCGTCTTGCAACTGATCCGATTGGTCTTGCACGAAGCGCTTGACGACGACTTCATAGCAGAAGGTGCTCTGCGCATCGCTCGATGGAAAATCGACCCACCAAAACTTCTGGAATGGCGCGACGCGGGATGCGAAGAACTTGCCGCCACCGGTTTGGGTGTAGTCGCCGGCGAACGACAAGCGGTTGCCCAGCCAGGTCCACGTGTCGCCGTCGACGGCCTTGCGGCGAATCGCAAAACCCGCGAGCTTATCGGTCAGGTGTTCCGCCAGATCGAAGGCGAGCATCGCACAGCGATCGCCCGAATAGGCTTTGACGGTTAAGCCGCGCGACGAAGCTGTCGCACTGAAGACCTTAGTCATCGCACCCTCGCTCGTTCCGATGAGTCATGCAGACCCGGGTGGAACGAGCATAGTACAGATCGAGCCGATCGAATGCCCTCTAGCCACTTTCGCTTTGACCAGGCTCGCGTTGCAGACGAGCACACGCCGGCTCGCGTTCCACATCTCGCCGCGCGCCGCGCCGCTGGCTCAGCGCACGCTTTCGCCGAGCCGGGCAAGCACGCCGGCGACAATGCGATCGCAGCGCTCGCCGTCGAACGAGAAGATGTCACGCTCGGCAAGATCGAGTTCGCGCGCCAGCGATTCGCGCAACAAGCTGCGCGCTCGAAAATGCCGCGTGCGCACCGTGGCCTCGGGGATGCCTAGGCACTGCGCCGTTTCCTCCACGCTGAGTTCCTCGACGCAACGCAGCACGAACACGACGCGAAACGCCTCGGGCAGCGCATCGAGTTTGCGCTCGAGCAACGCGCGAACCTCAGCGCGCATCAATGCATCGTCGGGCGATGCCTCATGAGAGGTGTCCATGAGTTCGTGATCCGGTCCGTCGTTCGCTGACATGCTGACCATCGGTGCCGCGGCATGCCTGCGCCCATCGCGCCGGAGCCGCGCCAAGCACGCGTTCAGCACGAGCCGCGAGAGCCATGTCGAGAGCTGCGCATCGCCGCGAAAGGTGCCGATCGCCCGATACGCAGCGAGATACGCGTCCTGCAATGCGTCCTGCGCTTCGGCTTCGTCGCGCAGCGTCGCCCGAGCGAGGCGATAAAGCCGCTGGTTGTAGCGGCGCATCAACTGCACGAACGCGTCCCGCTCTCCCGCACTTACCGCGGCGGCCAGCGTTCGATCGTCGGTACGCCGCCAGTCGCGCGGCGCCGCACCGTAGGTAGTCGCATCGAGGCTCATGGTTTCCCCTTCACAATCAGCGTGGCGCGCATGGTCGGATGAAACGTACACAAGTACGGATAGCGTCCCGGCGTACTCGCGTCATACCGCCATTTTGCGCCGGGCGCGATCGCGTGCGAGTCGAAGCGCCTCGCGCCGCTCGACGTCACCGTGTGTTGAAACGGGTCCTCGTTGACCCACACGACGGTATCGCCGGTAGCGACAGTCACGGTGGCAGGGTCGAACTGCATACCGGTGATCTTGACAGTCCATGTCTTCGCCTCCGCAGGCGTCGCATGCGCGGCCCACGCGCCGACGCAAACGAGCATCGCCGCGACGCGCACGCCACGTCCTCGCCAACCCCTTCGCCTATTGTCCGCTTGCATCGAGCTTCGCATCCAAATGCTTGGCATGATCGAGGTGCTCGACGAAGGCGGGCCGCACCTTGACGAGCAGCGCCTTCAAGTCGGCGTTCTTCGCATCCGGAATCAACGTTTTATCCATCGCGTCCAGCACGGCTTGATGGTAGGCCACTTCATGATCGACGTACGCTTTGTCGAACGCCTTGCCACTCAACCCCTTCAGTTTCTCGAGGTTGTCATCGCCGCCCTTTTTCAGCGACTCGCTCGTGGCATTCGCTTCGGGCGTGACGTTCAACTTATGCACGAGATCGGTTGCGGCGCGGTTCACGCCCGTATGATCGCGCACCATCGTCTTCGCGAATGCTTTGACATCTCGGTTGCTGCTCTTTTTCAACGCGAGTTT
Organism: Trinickia sp.; assembly: GCA_051961035.1. Taxonomy (GTDB): domain Bacteria; phylum Pseudomonadota; class Gammaproteobacteria; order Burkholderiales; family Burkholderiaceae; genus Trinickia. The sequence goes on from JBQCDS010000361.1 coordinate 4,027, forward strand.
GCCCGCATCGATGTCGACCTGGTTGGCCGTCACGACGATCGCGGCGATTTGCGGATCGGTTGGCGCGGCATCGCTTGCGTTTTGCGCGTGAGCGCTGCCCGCCAGCGCGGCCAACGCCGCCCACGTCGCTACAAGGGCCAGCTTCGGTACCCGCTTCGGTACCCGTGCGAGGTTCGCGGATCGCAACATGTTTTTCTCCTATCTCGAGACCGACCGTCGCCCGTTCACCGATGAGAACGGGAGGGTCTTGCCGCGATAGATGTCACGACACGCCCGCGCGTTCCCACGCTCGCGAAGTTCGTCACACGAGAGCAAACGCCGCGCAATGATGGTTTATTCCAAGCAGTTTGAGTCGTAATAAGTACCTTCGCTGTGCTATCCTGGCAGACACTTCACGGCCTGCTCGAGTGCGAGGCCGGCATCCCCAATCTATGGACTATCGACATCTCAAGAACCGCAAGAGCATGCACGCGCGCATCGTGCAGGAACTCGGCATCGAGATCGTCAGCGGCAAGTTCGCACCGGGCGAGCGTCTGCCGCCCGAACCCACGCTCTGTGAATCGTATGGCGTAAGCCGCCCCGTATTGCGCGAGGCAACCCGCGTGCTGGTCGCGAAAGGGCTCGTCGTCTCGAAGCCGCGCGTGGGCAGCGTCGTGCGGCCGCGCGAAGAGTGGCACATGCTGGATCCGGACGTGCTGTTTTGGACGATCAGCGTCACGCCCGAAGGCGAGTTTTTCCGCTCGTTGCTGACAGTGCGGCGCATCATCGAGCCTGCCGCTGCGGCGCTTGCCGCAACGAATGCGACGGAAGAGGATCTCGTCCGCATTCGGCAATCGTATCAATGCATGGAGAACGCGCAAACGTCCGACGCGCTGCTCGAACCCGATCTCGAGTTTCACCGCGCGGTCATGGCCGCCACGCACAACGACATGCTCGCGTTCATCGGCAACATGATGTCGATGGCGTTGAGCGAATCGATCAAGCTGACGAGCCGCCACCCCGATACGCATGCGCTGTCGCTGCCGCGACACAGAGCGATTTTGACCGCGATCGAGCACCGTGATCCGCTCGGGGCGCGGCAGGCCAGCCTCGTTCAGTTGGAAAACGCAAAAGCCGATGCCGAGACAATTCTCGTCATCGGCGCGCGCCCGGATCGCTGATCCTTAAAACTGATCGTTAAACCGATCGAACTGCATGCGACGAAGGCCCGCGCCGATGCGCGGGCCGTATCCACCGGTCAATGCGAATGCGGCGGCACCTCCGCCCCACGGCACCCCACCAGGAAATCGAAATCGCACCCCTCGTCGGCTTGGAGCACGTGATCCACGTACAGATTGCGATAGCCGCTTGAATCGGCCTCGTTGCGCCGCATGCTCGTCTCGCGCCAATCGGCCAAGCGCCGTTCCAGTTCTTCTTCGCCGATATCGAGGTGCAAGCGCCCCGCATCGCAATCGAGTTCAATCCAATCGCCGTTGCGCACGATCGCGAGCGGCCCGCCCGCGCGCGCTTCGGGCGCCACATGCAAAACGACGGTGCCGTATGCCGTCCCGCTCATGCGGGCATCCGAAATACGAACCATGTCCGTCACGCCCTGCGCGAGCAGCTTCGGCGGCAAGCCCATGTTGCCCACCTCGGCCATGCCGGGGTAGCCCTTCGGCCCGCAGTTTTTCATCACCAAGATCGAATCGGCCGTCGCCTCGAGTTCCGGATCCGCGATGCGCGCCTTGTAGTCGTCGAAGTTTTCGAACACCACGGCGCGGCCGCGATGCTTGAGCAGCGAGGCTGTCGCCGCCGACGGCTTGAGCACGGCACCGCGCGGTGCGAGATTGCCGCGCAGCACGCACAGGCCACCGTCCGGCACCAGCGGCGTGTCCAGCGGACGAATCACTTCGTCGCTATAGACGGGGGCCTCCTTGCAGTTCTCCCATAGCGAGTGGCCATTCGCCGTCAATGCGTCCGGGTGCGGCAGCAACCCCGCTTCGCCCAACCGACGCAGCACGGCGGGCAGCCCGCCCGCGTAGTAAAACTCTTCCATGAGGAAGCGCCCCGACGGCTGCAAATCGACGAGCGTCGGCGTGCCACGCCCGATGCGCGTCCAATCGTCGAGTTCGAGCGGCACGCCCATGCGGCCGGCGATCGCCTTCAAATGAATCGCGGCGTTCGTCGAGCCGCCGATCGCCGCGTTCGTGCGAATCGCATTCTCGAACGCTTCGCGCGTGAGCAGCTTCGAGAGCCGCAGATCTTGCAGCGCCATTTCGACGATACGCATGCCGGACAAATGCGCGAGCACGTAGCGGCGCGAATCGACGGCGGGAATAGCCGCATTGTGCGGCAGCGTGACGCCGAGCGCCTCGGCCATGCAGGCCATCGTCGAAGCGGTACCCATTGTGTTGCAGGTGCCGGCCGAACGCGACATGCCGGCCTCCGCCGCCATGAACTCGTGCAACGTGATGCGGCCGGCCTTCACCTGCTCGCTCAATTGCCATACGACCGTGCCCGAGCCGATGTCGCGCCCTTCATGCTTGCCGTTGAGCATGGGGCCGCCGCTGACCATGATCGCCGGTACGTCGCAACTGGCCGCGCCCATCAGCAACGCCGGAGTCGTTTTGTCGCATCCAGCCAACAGAACCACGGCGTCGATCGGATTGCCCCGAATCGACTCTTCCACGTCCATGGCTGCCAAATTGCGCGTGAACATCGCCGTCGGGCGCAAATTCGACTCCCCGTTCGAGAAAACGGGGAACTCCACGGGAAAGCCGCCCGCCTCGAACACGCCGCGCTTGACGTGCTCGGCCAGCTTGCGGAAATGCGCGTTGCACGGCGTGAGTTCCGACCACGTATTGCAGATGCCGATGATCGGCTTGCCTTGGAACTCGTGATCGGGGATGCCCTGGTTCTTCATCCAGCTGCGATACATGAAGCCGTTCTTGTCGGCGGTGCCGAACCATTGGGCGGAGCGGAGCTTGCGGGGTTTGTCTGTCATTGCGATACGCCTGTAGTAGGCGGATATAGTAAAACAATTGAATTCACGATCATCGGAACCGTCGAGCCGCATAGAATGACCTATAGCATCGCGTCGATCCGGTCGATTTCCCATATGTTGACACAATCATACGCCTTTCCGGCCGCTTCTTGCCGGATTGCGGATAGAAATAGCATGACTATTTGGTCCGGCGAAGCTGGGGAAAACGCTAATCGCTTCGGGTCTGCTGGGTGCCTATAGTTTGGCTATTTACAAAACGGCGCACAGAGACGGGCACCCCAGGTGCACCCGAGCGCGACGTTCAAACAACGATCAAACGTAGTTCGTTCGAAGTAGCAAAACCAAGTACGCATCAAAGACAACGGAGACAAGCATGGGACGTTCGGTACGATTGGCGCTTAACGCATTGCTCGGAGTGACACTCGCCATGTCGCTCGTCGTGGACAGCCACGCAGACGATAAGAAGATCACGCTCGGTTTCGCACAGGTCGGCGCCGAAAGCGCATGGCGTACGGCAAACACCGTATCGATCAAGGAGGCCGCCAAAGACGCCGGCATCAACCTGAAGTTCTCCGACGCCCAGCAAAAGCAGGAGAATCAGATCCGCGCGATTCGTTCCTACATCGCACAGAAGGTGAACGTGATCGCGTTTTCGCCCGTCGTCGAATCGGGCTGGGAGCCGGTGCTGACCGAAGCGAAAAAAGCCGGTATTCCCGTGATCCTGACCGACCGCAACATCGACGTGAAGGACAAGTCGCTCTACGTCACGATGATCGGCTCGGACTTCCTGGAAGAAGGCCGTCGCGCGGGCCGCTGGCTTGAAGAGGAATACAAGAACGATGCGGGCCCGATCAACATCGCCGAACTGCAAGGCACCGTCGGCTCCGCGCCGGCGAACGATCGCCACGCAGGCCTGATGGAAATCATCAAGAACGATCCGAAGTTCAAGATCATTGCGTCGCAAAGCGGCGACTTCACGCTCGCGGGCGGCAAACAAGTGATGGAAGCGTTCGCGAAGACGTACGGCAAGAAGATCAATGTCGTCTATGCACATAACGACGACATGGCGCTCGGTGCGATCCAAGCCATGGAAGAAGCGGGCATGAAGCCGGGCAAGGACGTCAAGGTCGTTTCGTTCGATGCGACCAAGGGCGGCTTCCAAGCCATGATCGCCGGCAAGATCAACGTCGACGTCGAGTGCAGCCCGCTGCTCGGGCCGCAATTGATGAGCGCGGTGAAGGATCTCGTGGCCGGCAAGCCGCTGCCCAAGCGCATCGTCACGAAAGAGACGGTGTTCCCGGAAAACGTCGCGGCGAAAGTACTGCCGTCGCGTAAGTACTGATACCGGCACGAGCCTAAGCGAGCGACGCCCATGACCGGCCCCCTCGTACTCGAAACGCGCGGCTTGACGAAGTCGTTTCCCGGCGTGCATGCGCTAAAGGGCGTCGACTTTCGTCTGTATGCCGGCGAAGTGCACACGTTGATGGGCCAGAACGGCGCTGGCAAATCGACGCTCATCAACGTGCTCACCGGCGTGCATGCGCACGATTCGGGTGACATCCGCATCGACGGCCGGTCCGTCCGCTTCGCCGCGCCGCTCGAGGCCGAGGCGGCCGGCGTTCGCACGCTTTATCAAGAGGTCAATCTCTGCCCCAACCTTTCG
>JBQCDS010000362.1:0-2352 GCA_051961035.1 Trinickia sp.
ATTCGAGAGCAGAACGCGGATGTAGACCGCGATACGCAGACAGCGAGCGCCGCGCGCGCACCGCGCATGAAGCCGGGCGAGCGACGTGTGCACATTCTGCAGACGCTCGCCGCCATGCTCGAGGCGCCGAAGGTCGAAAAGATCACCACCGCCGCGCTCGCCACACGCCTCGGCGTCTCGGAAGCCGCGCTTTATCGCCAATTCGCGAGCAAGGCGCAAATGTTCGAGGCGCTCATCGAGTTCATCGAAGGGACGTTCTTCGGGCTCATCAACCAAATAGCGGAGAAAGAACCGAACGGCGTGCTGCAAGCGCGCGCGATCGGCATGATGCTGCTCAACTTCGCGCAAAAGAATCCCGGCATGACGCGGGTGCTGACGGGCGAGGCTCTCGTCGGCGAGCATGCTCGGCTCGGCGAACGCGTCGCGCAGATGCTCGAGCGCGTCGAGGCGTCCGTAAAGCAAAGCCTGCGCATCGCATTGATGGACGCCCATCAGGCCAATGCCAATGCCGAGGCCGAACTCGAGCACGCACGCGCGCCCGGTCAGCTCGCGGGCGCCAGAGCGTTACCCGCCGATTACGACCCCGCCGTGCGCGCCAATCTGCTCGTCAGCTACGTCATGGGCCGCTGGCACCGGTATGCGAGGAGCGGCTTCACGCGTGCGCCGGCGGAACACGCCGACGCGCAGCTGCGCCTCATTCTCCAATAGCCGATAGCGCGTCAGCGCGATTTCCGCTATGCTTTGCGCTCCATTGCCTTAAGCGCATTCCCACCCTGGCGTCTGTCCGGGGCCGCGCAAGGCGGCGCGCCGATTTGTCGACTCGATTGCGGGCGCGCGAACTTGGGCCTCGCCCAAGTTCACTATAAATGCGGCTAAAGAGGTCGTCAGCCGCGCATGGCCATTCTCCCGCGCATCGCCGACACCATTTAGCCGCCCTGTCAGAAGGCGGAATACATGGAATCGATCGGCATCGTCGCTGCACAACGCATGCACTTTCCCGAGGCGCTCGCGCTCAGAAGCGGCGCCTCGCTCGCCGGCTACGACCTCATGGTCGAAACATACGGCACGCTCAACGCGGCGCGATCGAATGCCGTGCTCGTCTGTCATGCGCTCAATGCCTCGCACCATGTGGCCGGCGTCTACGAGGGCGAGCCGACGAACGTGGGCTGGTGGGACAACATGGTCGGGCCGGGCAAGCCGCTCGACACGAACCGCTTTTTCGTGATCGGCGTGAACAATCTCGGCTCGTGCTTCGGCTCGACCGGCCCGATGAGCATCGATCCGGCTACGGGCAGGCCCTACGGCGCGAGCTTTCCCGTCGTGACCGTCGAGGATTGGGTGGCCACCCAAGCGCGCGTGGCCGACGCTTTCGGAATCGACCGCTTCGCCGCCGTCATGGGGGGCAGCCTAGGCGGGATGCAGGCGCTCGCCTGGAGCCTGATGTATCCCGAGCGCATCGGGCACTGCATCATCGTGGCATCGACGCCGAAGCTCTCGGCCCAAAACATCGCCTTCAACGAAGTCGCGCGCTCCGCCATCCTGTCCGATCCCGACTTTCACGGCGGCGATTACTACGCTCACGGCGTCAAGCCCCGGCGCGGCCTGCGCGTCGCCCGCATGATCGGCCACATCACGTACTTGTCCGACGACGACATGGCCACCAAGTTCGGTCGCGCGCTGCGCCGGCCGGCCGGCGGGCTCGATGACGAATACCGGTTCAGCTTCGATGTCGAGTTCGAGGTCGAGTCGTACTTGCGCTATCAGGGCGACAAATTCGCCGACTATTTCGATGCGAACACCTACTTGCTGATCACGCGCGCGCTCGACTACTTCGATCCCGCCAAGGATTTCGACGGCGATCTCACCGCCGCGCTCGCGCACACGCGGGCCCAGTATCTCGTGGCCAGCTACGCGACCGATTGGCGCTTCGCGCCGACGCGTTCCCGCGAGTTGGTGAAGGCGCTGCTCGATCACAAGCGCCGCGTCACCTATGCCGAGATCGACGCGCCGCACGGGCACGATGCCTTCTTGCTCGACGACGCGCGCTACCACAACGTGGTGCGTGCCTATTACGAACGCATTGCCGAGGAAATCCGCGTATGAATCAAGCCGCCATCGATTCACTCTCCACGCGGGCCGATTTTCGGGCGATCGCCCGCTGGGTCGAGCCGAACGCGACCGTCCTCGATCTGGGCTGCGGCGACGGCAGCCTGCTCGCGCTGCTCGCCGAGGAACTGGGCGTGACCGGCTACGGTATCGAGATCAACGACGCGGGCGTGCTCGCCTGCGTGCGGCAAGGCGTGAACGTCATGCAGCAGAACCTCGAAGACTGTCTGCGCCTATTCGAGGACG
>JBQCDS010000363.1:0-2516 GCA_051961035.1 Trinickia sp.
AGGGGTGCTCCTTGAGGGACGAGAGACGATGATTTTCCTTGTGGATCGGCGACGCGCGCTCAGGCGTTCTTGTCGCGACGATAGAACGCGAGCTTATCCTCATCGATCTGCAGCCCGAGCCCCGGGCCCGCCGGCAGATGGAGATCGAACTCCTGGTATCGCGGGCGCGCCGTCACTATATCGTCCTTGAGCAGCAGCGGCCCGAAAAGCTCCGTGCCCCACGAGAGTTGAGGCAGCGCACAGAAGCCGTGCGCCGACGCAATCGAGCCGATGCTGCCTTCGAGCATCGTTCCACCGTACAACGACACGCCGGCCGCATCGGCGATAGCGGCCGTGCGCATCATGGCGTAGATGCCGCCCGACTTCGCGATCTTCAGCGCGAAGACATCGGCGCATGCGTGACGCGCGAGTTCGAGCGCGTCTTCCGGGCCTGTCACGCCTTCATCGGCCATGATCGGCACGATGAAGCGTGCAGATAGCCGGGCCAACGCGCCGCGATGCTCGCGTGGCGTGGGTTGCTCGATCAGATCGATGCCAGCCGCTTCCAACGCTGCAATTGCCTGCGTGGCCTCGACTTCATTCCACGCCTGATTTACGTCCACCGTCACTTTCGCGCGGTCGCCGAGCGCGGATTTGATCTTCGACACGTGCGCCACGTCGTCGCGAACGCTGCGACGTCCGATTTTCAACTTGAACGTGTGATGGCGGCGCTCGGCAAGGAGCATCTCCGCTTCGTCGATGTCACGACGGGTATCGCCGCTTGCGAGCGTCCATAGAACCGGCAGCGTCTTGCGAACGGCACCGCCGAGCAGCGTTGAAACGGGCACGCCAAGGCGTTTGCCCTGCGCATCCAACAAGGCCGTTTCGATGCCGCACTTGGCGAACCGATTGCCGCGCGCCACTTTGTTCAGATGGAGCATGGCACCGTTGACGTTGGTCGCATCTTGCCCGACGAGCGCCGGCGCCAAGTACGTGTCGATCGTAAGCTTGATGCCTTCGGGACTCTCGTCGCCATAGGCGAGCCCCCCGATCGTGGTGGCCTCGCCAATGCCTTCGATACCGTCGCTCGAACGCAAGCGGATGATGACCATGGTCTGCTGCTGCATCGTCGCCATGGAAAGCTGATGCGCGCGAATGGTGGGCAGATCGACGAGGATCGCCTCGACAGCGGTAATGTGAGCGTTCATACCTTAAACGATGGAGTGGATGCGTTGACGCAGTATTGCGTGCGTAAACGACGACTGTCCAAGACCATCGACGTCTAGTGCCATACCCGCGAGGTATGGCCGCCGCCCGTCACCCCTTGTCGGTGCGCGTCACGTAAGGGATCCCCTCTTCCTCGTACAGCCGATAGATCAGCTCCAGCATTTCCTTGATGTCGCGCGATTCGTCCATCGCACGCGTGCTCATGATGAGCGGCGACACCAGTGTCGAATCATCGAGTTCTTTATAGCTGACGTCATCGCGTTTCAATCCGTGCACGCTGCTCGGAACGACCGACACCCCTTCTCCGGCAGCGACGAGCCCGAGCGCGATCTGCAATTCGCGCACTTCATAGATGCGGCGTGGCGACAGCGATCGATCCTGGAATGCGGCGAGGACTTGGTCGGCATAGCTGGGCCTTGGCGCCTTGGGGAAAATGATGAGCGTTTCGTTGACGAGGTCTTGCAACGACAGCACCGGCTTCGATAGGGAAAGCGGATGCCCGACCGGCAACGCGACGATCAGTTTCTCTTCGCGCAGCACCACGCGTCGGATATTCGCTTCCTCATGACGGATGCGACCGAACCCGACGTCGATTCGGCCATCCTTGAGCGCGCGAATTTGATCCATCGTCGACATTTCGTGCAGGCTCAACTCGACCGTCTTGTTCTCGTCACGAAATCGTCGGATGATTTTCGGCAGCATGCCGTAGAGCGTCGAGCCAACGAAGCCCACGGAAAGGCTGCGCTCGATATTGCCGACGCGTCGCGTCATCGATTCGAGCTCGCTCGTCTGCGCCAGCAATTGCACAGCATGCGAGTAGAAGAACTTGCCTGTCTCGGTCAGCTTCAACGGGCGCGAGTTGCGTTCGAACAGTTGCACGCCAAGCGTTTCCTCGAGCTGCTGAATCTGCCGGCTGAGCGGCGGCTGAGCGATGTGAAGCCGCTGCGCCGCGCGCGTAAAGTTGCGCTCTTCCGCCACCGCGACGAAGTAGCGAAGGTGTCGCAGCTCCATTTCCATACCTCCTGGATATAGCCCAATACTAAATCAGTGTTGGACCGCGCGGTTTGGCGTCTCTATTCTGCATTCATGCTCTGTTTCAAGGCCCCACTATACCTTTTAAGCATATCTGAAAGCGGCTGAAACGAGGGTAAACCCCAGCGAAGATAGAGACAGTTTAGGAGCGGACAATGAGCGTGAACGTATTCGATTCGAAGGAAGTGCAGGACTTGCTGAAGGCCGCCGCCAACTTGGGAAACCCCGAGGGTGACGCTCGAACGAAGCAGATTACTCATCGTCTGCTGAGCGACTTG
>JBQCDS010000364.1:0-4142 GCA_051961035.1 Trinickia sp.
GAGCAGGAGGCCCCCGTGATGGAAGCTGCAATGGAAGCTGTGATAGAAGCCGCGCCGGAAGCGGCCACCGAAGAGTTGTCGTGGGAAGAATGGCAATCGCTTTGCGAAATGATGAACGGGTACATCAAGACGCAAGTGCTATCCACCGCGTGCGACCTCGGCGTGTTCGACATGATCGAACAAGGCGCCACGGTGGAGTCGTTGCATCAGCAACTGGGTATCGATGAGCACGGCTGTCGGGTGCTGGTGTTGGGCCTGAAACAGCTGAAACTTGTGAGCGTCAGCGAAACCGGTGCCATCAAAAACGCGCCACTGACGCGTCGCTGTCTGCTGCGTGGGTCGGAGCAGTCGATGGTTCCTTTCGTGCATTTGAACGACAAGATCCAGCACCGCGCCTGCCTGCACTTCACGCGTGCCTTGCGCGAAGGCCGCAACGCCGGTCTGGATGAATTTCCGGGCAATACGCCGACGCTGTACGGACGTATGGCCACCGACCCGAATCTCGAGCGGTTGTTCCATGAAGGCATGGGCGCCTATACGCGGCTCTCCCCGCGCATGATGGCGGTGAAGGAGTTCAGCGATGTCTCGATGCTGCTCGATGTCGGCGGCGGCGACGGCACGAATGCGATTCGGCTTTGTCAGCGCTATCCCTCATTGAAGGTCACGCTGATCGATCTGCCCACCGTGATCGAGAAAGCGCGTGCCAACATTGCGGCGCATGGCCTTGAAGGTCGCGTGACGTGCCAGGCTGTCGACATGTTCTCGGATCCTTGGCCGCTCGGCTGCGACGGCGTGATCTTCTCGCACGTTCTCGAGATCTTCTCCCCGGAGAAGATTCAGTTCCTCTACAAGAAGACGCGTGCTTACCTCGAGCGCGGGCACCTGTTCGTGTGGTCGCTCATGTGCAACGACGACGAAAGCGGCAACTTGCAATCGGTGAAGTCGTCGCTCTATTTCGTCACTGTCGCGAGCGGGCAAGGCATGGCCTATCCCGTACGAGAACATGTGCAGTGGCTGAAGGATGCGGGCTTCGAGATAGCGGCGAAATACGACGCGCGCGCGATCGATCACTGCGCGCTTGTGGCTCGTTGAAGTTCAATCTTAAGCTTGCGTAGGCGCACGAACCGAAGAGACGACCGGTGAGACGACCTGGTCGTCTCTTCATCCCTGCGGTCATTGAAGGCGGTGCGTCCGCATCAACGAACCGCGCCCGCGAAGTCATTCGCGGCCCTTAGCAGCATAACGATCTGCTCGCACACGAGCTCGGCCCATCGACGATACTGACTCGGCCCGGGGTGATAGCGATCGGCGGCCATCTCATGGGGGTTCGCGGCCCACTCCAGGGACACATAGTTGTGTCGTCGGCCATGAGTGATGTTATGAGATCGCGTTTCGGGGCCATTCGAAGTGGCCTCATTACACCAATCATTCCCGGCTCGATCACGCCGCTCCTTGACAGGGGGGCGGACTGGTCCTGGTGACTCAATTGCGCCCGATTGCGTCCGGCGTCGAGCGGCGGTCGATGGATTCGCGCGCGGCGTGCATCGTAAAATCAACGAAGCAAAAACAAATCGCCCCGAGAAACCCACGCCAATCATCTTAGGTGGGAAGCTCGAGGCGAGCGTTACGTCAACGACGTACGTTCGTGTCAGAACGGAATATCGTCATCCATATCATCGAGCCCGCCGCCAGCAGGTTGACTCGGCCGGCTAGCACCGCCACCGCCCCCACCGCCGCTACGCGCCCCACCGCTCATCGCCCGGCCGCCACCACCGCCACGCGATTCCGACGGCTCGCGGCTATAACCGCCGTCATCTCCGCCGCCCATGCCGCCACCGCCGGCACCACCACGACCGCCCAGCATTTGCATTTGATCGGCGACGATTTCGGTCGAATAACGATCCTGCCCGTCTTGACCTTGCCACTTGCGCGTACGCAAGCGCCCTTCGATGTAGACCGACGAGCCCTTCTTCAAGTATTCGCCGACGATCTCGGCCAGGCGGCTGAAGAAAACGACGCGATGCCATTCCGTCGCCTCCTTGAATTCGCCCGATGCCTTGTCCTTGTAGCGATCCGTCGTGGCAAGCCGGATGTTGGCGATCGCGTCGCCGCTCGGCAAGTAACGAATTTCGGGATCGGCGCCGAGATTGCCGACGAGGATGACCTTGTTTACGGATGCCATGAATATCTCCAGTTAATCCATTTGCGAAGCAAGCGCTCGCTGCTCGAACGCTCGCCTCGCAACGCCGCGCTCGACTCAAGCCTTACGAGGCGCCTTCATATTGGCGGCGATTATAAGCCACGCGAAAACGAGCCCTGAGCACGCAAAAAACACCGCGTTTTGCCCAACCGACTTCATCAGCCAACCGCCCACGACACCGCCCAGCGCCAAACCGATGGACTGTGTTGTGTTGTACACGCCCACGGCCGCGCCCTTGCGCGTGCCCGGCGCCAGCTTCGACACCAGCGAAGGCTGCGATGCCTCGAGGATGTTGAAGCCCAGGAAGTAGACGAACAAAATCGCGGCCACGGACAAGATCGTATGCGGTGCGGTGCCCAGCAGCAATTGGCCGATCAGGATAAGCGCGATCGCACCGCATAAGACGAATTTCATCTTGCCCCATTTCTCTGCCGCGATGATCGCGGGCACCATCAGGACGAACGAGAGCCCCATGACGGGCAAATACACTTCCCAGTGCGACGCCACGGGCAGCCCACCCGCCACCAGTATGCGGGGCACCACGAGAAAGAGCGCCGTCTGGGTGGCATGCAGCACCAGCACGCCGAAATTGAGCCGCAGCAGCTCGACGTTGCGCAGCACTTCCGCGAACGGCGCCCGCACGTGCACGGGCTTCGGTGCGTCGGGCACGATCCAGATCACGACGGCGACCGCGATCACCGAAAGAACGCCGACGATCGCGAACAATCCGTTCATCCCCACCCATTGGTAAACGATTGGCGCACCGACGATTGCAACGGCGAACGAAATGCCGATGCTGCCCCCCACCATCGCCATCGCTTTGGTGCGGTGTTCGTCGGCCGTGAGGTCGGCAATGAACGCGATGACCGCCGAGGAAATCGCCCCCATCCCCTGAATGACGCGGCCCACGATGATCCATGCGATGTCGTGCGCCATCGCGGCGACGAAGCTGCCGAGTGCGAAGACGAGCAGGCCCGTCACGATGACCGGCTTGCGCCCGAGCTTATCGGAGGCCCAGCCGTAGAAGATGTAGAGCAGCGACTGCGTCACGCCGTACGCGCCGAGCGCAATGCCGACGAGCAGCACGTTCTCCCCGCCCGGAATCGTCTTCGCGTAAACGCTGAAGACCGGCATGATCATGAACAAGCCAAGCATGCGCAGCGCGAAGATGCCGGCAAGCGACATGGTGGCACGCATCTCGGGCGCGCTCATACGCGAGGATGAAACAGATGGATTGGACATCGGAGAGCTAGGCGGAACGAGGAACCGTGTGGCGGCGCCGTTCATACTGCCTCCCGCTCCCGAGCGAGTTCGCTCGGTGCAGCGAACGTAACGAGCGTGACCCGTTCATTGCCGCGCGCTGTAAGGATGCCGTAACGGCGGGCTGGAAAAGTCGTTATAGTAGCAGGTTTGGCCCCTCTCCCTAGTCAGGTTCACAGGTTTCATGGAACAGATTCGCATCCGTGGGGCGCGCACCCACAACCTGAAGAACGTCAATCTCGACCTACCTCGCCATCAATTGATCGTGGTCACCGGCTTGTCCGGGTCGGGCAAGTCGTCGCTCGCGTTCGACACCCTCTACGCCGAGGGGCAGCGCCGATATGTGGAGAGCCTTTCGGCCTACGCGCGCCAGTTCCTGCAATTGATGGAGAAGCCCGACGTCGACTTGATCGAGGGGCTCTCGCCCGCCATTTCCATCGAGCAAAAGGCGACGTCTCATAATCCACGCTCGACGGTGGGCACGGTCACCGAAATTCACGACTACCTGCGTTTGCTCTACGCACGCGTCGGCACGCCGTACTGCCCCGAGCACGAAATCGCGCTCGAGGCCCAAAGCGTCTCGCAAATGGTGGACGCCGCCCTCGCCCTGCCCGAGGAAACGAAGCTCATGATCCTCGCGCCCGTCGTGGCGAACCGCAAGGGCGAGCACGCCGAGCTGTTC
>JBQCDS010000365.1:0-10695 GCA_051961035.1 Trinickia sp.
GTGACGAGTTCATGCAGTACTTTTTCGACGACCTCGAACTGCCGCGCCTCGTCAAAACGCACTTGCTGGCCGTCCCCACGTGGAAGAACATCCGCGCGGGCTGGGCGGCGGAAGGCACGCCGAACAACATCGACGTGGTGCGCTCGCTGCGCAGCGCGCTGGGGCGGCGCATCGCACTCGGCGCGCCGCTCGTCAATCAATTGCGCGAACTCGAGCGTCAGTACGAACTGCTGCAAAGCGAGCCGGGCGATCACGCTGACGAACTGAAGCGGCTCGAAGAGGAACTGCACCACTTGCGCGGACGCATCTGGCGCATCCCGTTCATCGACCCGTTCGATCTGCGCTACATCAACCGCGTCAAGCAGCCGCAGCCCTCGAGCCAAGCCGTGATGTTTTGTCTGATGGACGTCTCGGGTTCCATGGACGAGCAACGCAAGGATTTGGCCAAGCGCTTTTTCATCCTGCTTTATTTGTTCCTGAAGCGTAACTACGAAAAGATCGACGTGGTCTTCATCCGTCACCACACGCGGGCGGAAGAGGTGGACGAAGACACATTCTTTCATTCGACGGAAAGCGGCGGCACGGTCGTATCGAGCGCGCTCGAGCTCATGCGAAAAATTCAGAACGAGCGCTACTCTCCGACTGAATGGAACATTTACGGGGCTCAAGCGTCGGACGGCGACAACTGGACCGACGATTCGCCGAAATGCCGCCGGATCCTACAGGACGACATCCTGACAAAGGTGCGGTACTTCGCGTATATTCAAGTCGCACCCGAAGAGCAAAACTTGTGGCTCGAGTATGCGCACCTCGCCATGACGGAACCGCACTTGGCGATGAAAAAAGTGGACGCCGCAGCGGATATCTACCCCGTTTTCCGGGAGTTGTTCGAAAAGCAGGTGGCGGCCTCATGACGACTCAGCATTTGCATAACGAATCGCGCGGCTATCAGCCGGAGCGTCGCCGTCAGGGCGCGCACGAGCAAGGCTCGCCCGATCATAAGCACGTCACGCCCGAGCCAGCCGACACCGAAACGCGAGGCCGCACCGAAGCACCCGCCCCCGTTGTGGCGCAAAGGGAACCCCGTATGAACGTCGCCGACCGCAGACCTTTACCGTGGCCGTCCGATTGGACCTTCGAGTTGATCGAAGAATACGACACGCACATCGCCCGTGTCGCCGAGCAATACGAACTCGACGTCTATCCGATCCAGCTCGAACTCATCAGCGCCGAGCAAATGATGGATGCCTATGCGTCCGTCGGCATGCCGGTGAACTACCGGCACTGGTCGTTCGGCAAGCATTTTCTGTCGACGGAAAAAAGCTACCGGCGCGGCCAAATGGGGCTCGCGTACGAGATCGTCATCAACTCGAACCCCTGCATCGCGTATCTGATGGAAGAGAACACGATGACGATGCAGGCACTCGTCATCGCCCATGCCGCATACGGCCACAATTCCTTCTTCAAGGGCAATTACCTGTTCCGCCTTTGGACCGATGCGCATGCCATCATCGATTACCTGGTGTACGGCAAGAACTACATCGCCGAGTGCGAGGAGCGCTACGGCATGGATCGGGTGGAAGAGTTGCTCGACTCGTGCCATGCGTTGATGAACTACGGCGTGGATCGGTATAAGCGGCCGCAGAAGCTTTCACTCGCGAAGGAAGCCGCGCTTCGCCGCGAGCGCGAAGCCTATCTGCAATCGCAAGTGAACGAGCTGTGGCGTACGCTGCCTTCGCATCACACGCCGCTCACCGAGCAGGAAGAAGAACGCTTCCCGCCCGAGCCGCAGGAGAACCTGCTGTATTTCGCGGAAAAGAACGCGCCGCTGCTCGAGCCATGGGAGCGCGAGGTGATCCGCATCGTGCGCAAAATCGGGCAGTATTTCTATCCGCAGCGGCAAACCCAAGTCATGAACGAAGGCTGGGCCACGTTCTGGCACTACACGCTGCTCAATACGCTCTACAACCAGGGGCTGCTCGAAGACGGTTTCATGATGGAGTTCCTGCATTCGCACAGCAATGTCGTTTATCAGCCGCCTGTCACGAAGCCGTACTACAGCGGCATGAATCCGTATGCGCTCGGCTTTTCGATGATGAGCGATATCCGCCGGATTTGCGAAGCGCCGACCGACGAAGACCGCCGCTGGTTCCCCGACATCGCCGGCTCGCCCTGGCTGCAAACGATGCACTATGCGATGCGCAACTTCAAGGATGAGAGCTTTATCGCGCAATACCTGTCGCCGCATCTGATACGCGACATGCGCCTGTTCTCGGTGCTCGACGACGACACGCGCGATGCGCTCGAAGTCTCGGCCATCCACGACGACAGCGGCTACCAACATGTGCGTCAGTCGTTATCGCGCCAATACGACATGCACCATCGGGAGCCCAATATCCAGGTGTGGTCGGTCAATACGCGCGGCGACCGAAGTCTCACACTGCGTCATTTCATGAGCGACAACCGGCACTTGGCCAGCGACAGCGAGGAAGTGCTCAAGCACATGGCGCGGCTCTGGCAGTTCGACGTCTACCTTGAAAGCGTCGACGAAAACGGGACGGTCCGCAAGCGTTACGACTGCCGCTACACGCCACCGGCGGTGAGGTTGTAACCGTCGAATTGACAAGATCGCACTGGGAAGCGCTGCGCGCACCGGCTACAGAGCATCATGAAAAATGATGCCTACGGTGTAGCGCCGACCCGACCTCACCCGGCTCACGCCGTGACGAAGATTGACACGGTAAGGACCGCGCGTACCTTGTACCGGCCGATGACTGACAGCGAAAATCACGGCATCGCCTTGTTGTAGGGCAACGACCTCCGCCCGCGATTGCATGCGCGGCCGTTGCTCTGTAATGACGAATTCCCCTCCTGTGAAATCGCGGCCAGGTTGCGACAGCAAGACCGCAACCTGAAGCGGGAACACATGCTCGCCGTACAAATCTTGGTGCAAGCAGTTGTAGTCGTCTTGCTCGTACCGAAGCATGAGCGCGGTGGGGCGGACTTGACCCGCGGCATGGCAGCGCTCGATGAAAGCCGCGTGCGTTCGCGGGTAACGCACATCGATGCCCATAGCCTGATTCCAGCGATTCGCAATCGGTGCGAGATGCGGGTAGAAGGCCGAACGCAGGGCAGCGATGAGCTTTGGCAGAGGGTAGGCGAAGTATTGATACTCGCCTCGGCCGAAACCGTGCCGGCTCATGACGACGCGGCTTCGATAGAGCGATGGAGCATCGTAAAGCGCGGCGAGCGCACGGCATGACTCAGGCGCAAGCAAGGCGGGGACGACGGCATATCCGTACGCATCCAGCGACGCTTCGACGCTTGGCCAATCGATGGCATCCACCTTGCCGGGCGTCGCCCCGACATCATCGATGGTGCAATTCCGGTGCGCGGCGCGGGCGCCGCCCACGTCGGATAACCCTTCGCTATGGACAGTCATGCTGTAAAGGCGCTTTGCGCCGGTAATCGATGTTGCTTGGATCATGAACGGGCCGATTGCCACGCGCCTGCCCCAATCTTGCTGTTTCATTCGATCATCAACGCGTTATTTTCCCACACTTTGAAAACATCCGGGCGAATTGCATTCAATTGTCAACGAATGTTAATCAACCCGATAAACATCGACCGAATAGAATCAATATTTGTGAATTCTTGATTGTGCAAAAGAGGTGGTGTAAAACGGTGACGTCGCAAAGAAAGAGACTGTGGTGGATTTCGGATCGCCACTTATCGAGAGTGAGGGCGAACGCCTGACGCTCGTCAACCGCTTATCAGCCCAATTCAGCCCATAAGATGACTCAAGTCTTTCAAGGCCTTAAGGATCCCCATGCGCCGACCGATTCGCGGGCGCTTCGAACATGGGCGGAAGAAGTGCTCGCACTTGCGCTGGACGCGAGCGTCGATCGATTGATTCGCACGCCGATGCTTCAAGAGTGCGTGGATGGCAGCGGGGCCTTCGCTACACGCTATCTTGCGAAAACAAAGGACGTCGCCTGCCGTGGATTTGGCATGGGCGACGAGGCAGCGAAAGCCGAGGCGCATCGCGCGCTGTTCGCGCTTTACGAGTTGCAAGTGTGCGGGCCGGGCGATGAATCGGTGCACAACCAACACGATCCGCTTCTATACAGTGTTCGCAATCGGCTCGAAACCGCATGGCTCGACGCGGAGCGCGTTGCACTCGAACACCACGCGGCCGATACGCCGGCCCGGACGGTGGAGGCTATCGAGCGGCTTTGCAAGTCGCATCGCGCCGCCTCACATCGGTTATTCGATTTTCTTGCCCTACATGCGGACCGCTTCGCGATGCAGCGATTCTTTGCAAGCGATAGCGCGCTCAACATTCGCTTCTTCGATTTGCTCGCGCTATCGATGGTGGGTTCCGAGGAATTCACGCGTGGCGAACTCGTTCAAAACCTTTGGGACGAATCGGGACGGGGAGACCGAAAAGAGGCACACGTGCGCACATTCCGCGATCTACTGGATACCTGCGGCATGACGCAAACGCGCTCTCATCATATCGATGCGTTGTCCTGGCAAGGATGCGCGGGGCACAATCTGTTCATGATGACGGCGCTGAGCCGCGCGCACTATTGGAAACTGCTCGGCGTCATGGCAGTGACCGAATTGATCGACCCGGCCTCGTACGAGAAAGTCGTGCACGGCTGCCGGCGCCTCGGATTTAACGAGGGCGCGTTTCGCTACTACTCGGAACATGTCGAAATCGATGTCGTGCATGGACGAGGGTGGCTCGACAACGTCATCGCACCGTTGATCGAACGTGCGCCGGCCGCGGCTGCCGATATCGTGTTCGGCGCGCAATTGCGCCTCGCGTCGTGCGAGCAGTACTACGACCATCTGCTCAGTTCGCTTGAACCGAGGCCGTGCGCGACGGCATGACGGGGAGACCCGCGCGCGCCAGCACCATCTCGCGGGCGACGGCCCACGCTTCCGTTGCCGCGTTTTTTCGGTCCACGATCTGCGCCGATAAGGTGGCACCGTCGAGCAGCATCATGAGGACGGGCGCTAACGTAGCGGCTTCTCGCTCGTCCATCATCTCGCACAAAATACTTTCGATCCGCTTGACCAGCCCATCTTTTTGCTGGGCCGCCGCAGCATGAATCGGATAGCCCTTCGCGGGAAATTCGGCGGCCGCGTGGGCAAACATGCAACCGCTGAAGTCTTCGGTGTTGAACCAATCCTGATGCCATTCGAACACTTTTCGCAAGCGCTCGAGTGGCAACGCTTCTTGTGCGAGCGCCTGCTCGAGTGACGCCGCGCATGCGCGCGCACGCTGCTGGAGCACCTCGACGATCAGATCCGTCTTCAAAGGAAAATGACGGTACATCGTGGTTTTAGTGACGTGCGCCTCTGCGATAACCCAATCGACGCCGACGCTGTGATATCCGTAAAGCCCGAATAGCCGCGTCGCGGCGCTGATGATCTGATTACGTTTTTCGGACATGTCGATGTCGCGGATCAAAGTTAACTTTCATTATCGCTGCGACGGCCATTGCGTCAATAGGTTCCGACGCGCATTAAAAACGCGATGGTGCCATCGCAGGTGAACGGTGCTGCGAGCCCTGTGCGTCACGCCGGTGAAAGCCCGTTGCAAGGAGACTCGTCATAGCATTGCATTCGCACGCTTATTGAGATCGGTTCAATTGTGTCGCAAAAAGCAAGTCGAAAGAAAAAGAAAAACGCAAATGGCTGATCAGCGCTATTCGGTAAATCTCCCAAACTGTAATCATGCAGGCTTTGAACGGTGTCGGCAGCGATGGTACAATCTCGCCCACTGTCATTGGGGAGTAGCCATCCTTAGCGCCCCGCTAGGGAGTCCACGTCAACAAACTTGAGGTTCGTGCCTCATGGCGTGGTCAGCGTCCGCGTAGGCGGATTCAGCCAGGCGAGACCTTTGGCCGCAACGCGCTTTGCCAGCCGGGCGAGCCGCGTTGTCGTGCCATTGGATTCTCGCTCGCCCGGCCGCATTGCCCACATGCTCCTAACACTTACTCTTTTTTTCCTTTCGGCAGGCGCGATCTATGTAGCTTGCGAATACTTCGTCAATGGCATCGAGTGGTTCGGTCGCCGCATGAATTTAGGCGCGACCGCCGTGGGATCCGTGCTGGCGGCGTTCGGCACTGCGCTGCCTGAAAGTGCTGTGACATTCACCGCGGTCGTCTTTGGAAAGACTCCGGCCCAAAAGGACATTGGCGTGGGTGCCGCGATGGGCGGCCCCTTGGTTTTGGCCACGCTGGCCTATGCGGTGGTGGGCTTGGCGTTGATGTTCCATCGGCGCCGCCTCGAGCGCACGACGCACCATGTGCGTGTCGATCACGCCCGAATGAGCCGCGATCAAGCCGCCTTCCTCGCGGTGTTCGTGGTCAAGGTGGCGCTGGGTCTCGTCGCCTTTGCGTTCAAGCCGTGGTTGGGTGCGCTGTTCCTCGCGGCGTATGCCGTTTATGTCTGGCGCGAAATCAAGGAAAGCGACACGGCGCCCGAAGAGGAGGGGATCGAACCGCTGAAAATTCGCCCGTCTGTCGCGGAGCCACGACTAGGCTGGGCCGCCCTCCAATCTGGCCTCGCGTTGATCGTAATCGGCATCGCCTCGCACATCTTCGTGGGCCAACTTGAGGCAATCGGTACCGCGCTGAATTGGTCGCCGCACCTGGTGGCGTTGCTGCTGAGTCCGGTCGCGACGGAGCTGCCCGAGACGATGAACGCGTTGATCTGGGTTCGACAAGGCAAGGAGCGCTTGGCGCTGGCCAACATTTCGGGGGCCATGATGATACAAGCCACGATTCCGAGCGCCTTGGGCATCTTCTTTACGCCTTGGCGCTTCGATGGCCCGCTTTTAGCGTCCGGCGTCGTCACTGCGCTGGCGATTGTGTTCCTGTGGCAGCTTTTTCGGCGCGGCGCGGTGGATGGACGTGCGCTGGTTGCGGTGAGTACGCTGTATGGCGTGTTCGCGGCGCTGGTTGTGTTTGATTTTCCGCACTAGGCGTCCGAGGCTCTGCCATGTCGTCTGCGGTCAAGGGCGGTGGCGACGTCGCGCTGGTGGCGGTGTGATCGATCGATTGCTACCAAAGCCGGCGAGAGATGCTCGGCATCGCGAGATCGCGATGGCCCATCGCTTGCCGCACATTTTCGATTTGACATAACATGAATTATCAACCTTTCGTTTGTAGGTCCAAAGTTCAGATGTCGGGTTTCCGCTAAATAGAAATGTCGTGTTCCGTGTAGGTTCATCGTCGGACAGCGATCTGGGAGCGCCGGCGATGAACGCGACTGGGATGATCACGATGACGCGCCACGAGCCTTGATGACGCTCCAAGTTCAAGTTCTCGGCCATGGAGGCAAGCCGGTGGCTCCCAGCGACAAAGCCAGCGTATTTCCGCCGCGCGCCAACAGACGGCATGCACGCCGTTTGCTCGTTCCTTCACAGGGCCGCACCGCGCAGCGCGCATCCCATCGATCAACCCTAAAAGGAGTCGCATCATGGCAAACAAGCAATCGCCGGCACATGGCTCAACGCCTGAGCAGCAACCGAGCACGCCGACGTCCGAGCAAACCACAACGGGCGGCACGTTCACGACGGACGTCTCCGAAACGGACAGCGAAGGCACGACGGTAAGAGAAGCCGAAGTGAAAGAGGACGATCTAACGGAAGTCGATCGTTCGAAGGACCAGGGACACAAGTAGGCGCGCAGATCGAATAGGCGGGGAGCCGAGCCCGGGCCTCGATTCCCCGTTCTTCCGTTCGGTTCAGAGTGGAAGTCCCCTTCGGCTCCGCGGTGCGGCGACACCTGCCGGCTTTCCTGATGCAGCTGTATACCTGACCTACGGCCCCCGCCAACTCCGCACCCTGGAATTGCAGCCACATACGAACGACACTGCTGCAAACGGCGCTGACCATGCCGCGCGAGCGGCCGCCCGGGCATCACCCGGATCGCTTTCTCGATCGTGATCCAATTAACCCAGAAAGCGCCCCGTATCCGTAGAAAGCGACGCTGAGCGCTGACAACCGAACACAAAAATTGAAACGATTTCCAGCAACTTCCCTAGCGTGCGCTAGCGTGCTTCGATTAGCTCCGACGCAAGCCGTTCCAAACCGATTCGCACTCAACGAGCGCTCAGCATCGCCACGCGATAAGCGGTAGATTCGGCGCGCTGCCGCCCAGAATTGCAGCGCGTTCGCAACTGCCGAGCCATAAGGACGATGTCAATGAAAGCCCAGCGCGAAGGCCTTCCCACCCCTATCCATATCGGCATCAAATTCGTCGCTTCGATCGTTGCATTATGCGTCCTCGTATTGCTCGCAGGCGCGGCGACAATCGCGCTCAGCCTGCCGGCATTGGACGGCACGAAGCCCGCCGCCGGTTTGCAGGCGAACGTCGAAATCGCCCGCGACGCGCAGGGCGTACCCACCCTCTCCGGCGCAACGCGCGCTGACGTCGCGTACGCAACGGGCTTCGTGCACGCGCAGGAACGCTTCTTCCAAATGGATCTACTGAGGCGTTCTGCTGCGGGCACCCTAGCCGCCCTGCTTGGCCCCGCCCTGCTTCAGGTCGATCGCGAGCGCCGCATCTATGAGTTCGATGGTCTCGCCGGCAAGGTCTATTCGACGATGCCAGCAGCCGACAGAATGATCCTTGAACGCTACGCCACCGGCGTCAACGCGGGCCTCGCGGCCCTTCGAGTGCGTCCGTTCGAATACCTTGTGCTGCGAACGACGCCTGCCGCGTGGCGGCCCGAGGACAGCTTGCTAGTCGTTTGGTCGATGTATTTCGAACTTCAGAGCGGTGAGTTGCACCGCGACTTCGCGCGCGGATGGTTGCGCGCGCACACGGATGAGGCCGCGCTGAAAGCACTGCTGCCCGCGTGCAGCGAGTGGGATGCGCCCCTCGATGCAGCATCCGTCGCGTGCGATGCGCAGGCATTTCGCGGCGCGGCGCCGGACTGGCTCGGCGGCGCGCCATCGCAATCGGTGGTGCAAGCGCCCTTCGGTACCGAAATCGGCAGCAACAACTGGGCGATCTCGGGGCGACGCACAGCAACGGGCAGCGCGATCGTCGCCAACGACATGCACCTGAACTTACGGCTGCCAAACATCTGGTATCGAGCCGTACTCAACTATCCATCGCCGTCCGGCGGGCAGCGGCGCATCGTCGGCGTGACGTTACCGGGGACGCCCGTTGTCGTCGCCGGCAGCAACGGCGCGGTGGCATGGGGATTTACGAACAGCTACGGCGTTTACCTCGATCTCGTGCAATTGCAGATCGATCCAAAGCAGCCCGATCGGTATCGGACGCCAACCGGATGGGCGCCGCTCCGATTTCACGACGACATGTTGCAAGTCAATGGCGGCGCCACCCAAACACTTCGAGTGGGGGAGTCGGATCTGGGCCCGGTCTGGCGCGTCGGCCACAAGCACTACGCCATCCGATGGATCGCGCAGAACGAAGGCGCGGCGAACCTGGGCCTTCTTCACATGGAAGCCGCTGCCGATGTGCAAGCGGCGTTATCCGTGGGCCGGTCGGCCGGTATTCCCGCGCAAAACCTCGTCGCGGGCGACGCCGCCGGCAACATCGGTTGGACGATCGCCGGTGCAATGCCCAAGCGTCACCTGCCTGTGCACTGGAGCGACACGTTCCCCTACTCATCCACGGCCAGCGGCAACGGTTGGCATTCGCTCCTACCGGCGCGCGATCATCCATCGATCGTCAATCCGGTATCCGGTCAATTGTGGTCAGCCAATGCGCGGCAGTTGGCCGGCCCAGACTACGCCACCATCGGCGATGGCGGAGCGGACCTCGGCGCGCGAGCGCGGCAGATCCGAGACGACCTCGCCGCGAAGCATACGATGAACGAAGCGGATGCCTATGCGCCGAGCCTCGACGATCGCGCGCTGTTCATGGCCGCGTGGCGAGATCGCGCTTTGCGCGCATTGGACGATCGCGCCGTGGCCGGCCATCCCCAGCGTGTCGAATTCAAGCGCTTGTTGCTGGAACGGTGGGATGGCTGCGCGTGCGTCGATTCCGTTGCGTATCGTTTGAGCCGAGCTTTTCTATACAGCTTGTATGGCGAGCTGTTCGGCGAAGCGGATAGCGCCATGCAAGCGCTCGACCCTCATGCGAGTTTCGCGGTGGCCACGCCACGGTGGCCCGTCGTCGTGGCGCATCTCATTGACCAGCAACCCGCGCGCTGGATTCCGAAGGATAGAAAGACCTGGCGCGAGGTGGAGCTGGCCGCCATCGACGATGCGGTTTCGAAGTTGACGGCGCATTCGCGCGCCTTGAAAGATGCCACCTGGGGAGAAAGGAACACGGCCCGCATCGCGCACCCGTTTGTTGCCGGCATGCCGTTTCTGGCCCGATGGCTGGCGGCGCCTAGGGATCCGCTGCCGGGCGACGGCAACATGCCTCGCGTCGCGGCTCCCTCCTTTGGGCAATCGGAGCGGATGGTGGTATCGCCGGGTCATGAAGACCGCGGCATCTTCAATATGCCGGGTGGACAAAGCGGCCATCCGATGAGTACATACTTTTTAGCCGGCCATGAAGCCTGGGTGCATGGGCGCACAACACCGCTGCTGCCTGGGCCGCCCGTGCATGTGCTCCGGTTGATTCCTGCGCCGGCAACTCCGGCATCGGCAGCGACGCGTTGAAACACCTATGCTTGGGCACGGCTGGCCTATGA
>JBQCDS010000366.1:0-3210 GCA_051961035.1 Trinickia sp.
GAGCAGATCCGCGATGCGCAGATGTATCTATGGGAAAAGCTCAGGATCGCCTCTGAGCCCGGAGGCGCGACCGCTTTCGCGGCGCTGGTTTCGGGCGCTTATGTTGGCTCGCCCGGTGAGAAAGTCGCCGTGATCATCTGCGGAGGCAACGCTGACCCAGCGTCGTTCGCATAAATGTCGGACGCCCCGCCTTGCAAGGCGGAAAATAGGCCCAGGCGCACCCCGGCGCGCGGATAGCCAGTCTTCAGCGAATAGCGAAAAGGAGGGGGCGGGCGTTTGGCGTGTCGCGCGCAGGCCAATGGAGCACCCCGAACTCATTCATCGCCGGCCCAAATCTCCCATTACTTGGATTAGGCCAAAATCCCCGTTCATTTCGCCGAATTAAATTCGGCATCGCCACGCCATACTGTCAATCATCCACTCGCCGACCGCCCCGCCTACCTGGCCATACCCACTCGGTCGCGATCCTCGACTCTCAGGAGATTGACATGGGCACGTTGTCGGTAGTTGTTTCCATTTGGGTGTTGGTCGCCACTTGCGCCGCCCTATTCATTCGCGGCGCCAGCCCGCGCCTGCAACGTGCCACCGTCATGGCCGAACGTCGGCAGCTCAAGGCTCCGCTCGCCGAATGACGATTTCCACCCGCGATGGATGGGCCGATCGATAAGTCGACGTCACGATCGTCGCGCGGCACCGCAACCCGCCACCGCAGTAAGCCTGAGCAAATCCAAGCCCGCCGAGCGAAGGTGGGCCGCTTTGCATGGCATTGCTGCTTCATGACTTCCTTCGCAGCGCATTCGGCTTCGCTACCGGCGGGCCAGCACAACAAATAGCGACTATCCAACCGCACGCATGGCGTGCGCACCTCTCTTCGCCTATCCTCGCGGTTCACCCTGAGAACCGCCGCGCCCGCTCGTCATGCAACGCAGGCGGATATTCTGCCTTCAAGCCATGCAAGCTGGTCGCCCCAACGGCTCCCCCGCGCTGCGAACACTGCTGCGCTGTGTGGGGCAAACCGTCCTTCAACGCAATGCGCTCACCGGCGCGTGCGTGCTGGCGGCGCTCGCCCTATGCGATCTAAGGCTGGCCTGCGCCGCCATCATCGGCGCTGTCACCGCGCATGTCTGCGCGATCATCGGCCACCACGATCCGGTCGCGATGCACGACGGCCTGCACGGCTTCAACGGCGTGTTGTGCGCGGTTGCCGCGGCTTGGTTCATCGACGACACTCAAATCGCACTCGCGGTTGCCCTGCTGGCGTCCATCGCGGCCACCTGTCTGGCCGCACCGTGGTCGCGTTGGCTCGCGGCTCGCGGGCTTGCGATGTATTCGAGCCCTTGCCTCATCGTCACGTGGGGCTGGCTGTTGCTTCGCTCGAGCGCGCACGAGGCTGCCGGGCACGCACCCGCCCACTTAGGGGCGCTTTACGCGCAGGCGGCGCGCATTCGCTTTCCGCTCGACGCGTTGTCCGAAGCGGGCCACGCGGTTCGGTTGCCAGCGGCGATGGACGGCCTATTCGCGGCCATGGCGCAGACGGTATTCGCGACCGGCGCGTTTCCCGGGCTCTTGATCGCAGCCGGAATCGCGCTCGCCTCGCATCGCTCGGCGCTGCATGCGCTCGCGGGCGCCGCCTTGACGAGTGCCATCGCTAAGCTGTGCGGGGCACCGCTCTCAACGTTTCATACCGGGGTTGCCGGCTTCAACGGCGCGTTGGCCGCGCTTGCACTCGTCGACCAAGGCACGTTGCCCGCGTTGTCGGCCGCTATGCTGTCAGCCTTGCTGCAACAGGCGGGCATTCGCCTGGGGTGGCCCGCGATGAGTGCCCCGTTCGTCGCGGCGGTGTGGTGCGTTCGCCTCTGCGCACGCGCATTCGAACGTGATTCGCCGTTCGCCCATCGAAACTGAAGGTGAAGGTGAAGGGCCCACCCATTCAAGGAGATCCCCATGTCGTTCGCTCATACGCCCTCGGGCCGCATAACGCAATCGGCACCGCCGTCCGATGCCGAGCGCCGCGTGCGCATCGATCTTGCGGCCGCCTACCGGCTCGTTGCGATGAACGGTTGGGACGATCTCATCTATACGCACGTCTCGGCAAGCGTGCCCGGCGAGCCCGGACACTTCCTCATCAATCCGTTCGGCCTGACGTTCGACGAAGTGTGCGCCTCGAACCTCGTGAAGATCGACATCGAAGGCAACATCGTCGGAGAAAGCGCTCATCCCGTGAACGCGACGGGGTTCGCATTGCATGCCGCTGTGCACGCGGCCCGCGACGACGCGTTTTGCGTCATGCATCTGCACAACACCCCGGGCATCGCCGTATCGGCTCAGCCGGACGGGTTGCTGCCGGCTTCTCAGCATGCATTGCGCTTTTACGGACAGCTCTCGTATCACGACTACGCAGGGCTCGCGTTTTCGCCGGCAGAGGGCGCACGACTCATCGACGCATTAGCCGATAAGCCGGCCATGCTGTTGCGCAACCACGGCACCCTCACGGTTGGGCGCACCGTTGCCGAAGCCTATGTATTGATGGCGACACTCATCAAGGCATGCGAGATTCAGATTCAGGCGCAGGCGGGCAATGCGCCGCTCGTTTTGCCGGCCGCCGGCATCGCCGCACGCACCGCGGAACAACTGCGCGACGGCGGCGCCGTCGAAGGCGAACTCGAATGGCCGGCGTTGCTTCGCAAGCTCGATCGAATCGATCGCTCCTATCGTGACTGACGGCGATTGAAGGCGACTGCCGGCGTTTGAACATCATTGATTTTCGATTGATCAACGGAGCCATCCAGCATGCCTACTTTCCGCATCGAACTATTCGAAGGCCGCACCGTCGAGCAAAAACGCAAGTTCGTCGAGGCGATCACCAAGACGACCTGCGAAACGCTCGGGGTCGAGGCAAATTCGGTCGACATCATTCTTGTCGATGTCACGCGCGAAAACTGGGCGACGGGTGGGCGCCTATGGTGCGACCCGGCACCGTCGAAATAGCGGGCACAGATGTGCCGACGGTCGGCGTGGGCCGGGCCGCCTGATAAGATCCTCGTTCGGTCACCCCGATCAAGGATCTGCTCTAATGACGACCTCACCCTCTTCGCACGCGCTGCCGCGCTGGACGCTTTGGGCCCCGCTCGCTGCATGGGTGATACTTGCGTTGTCTCGGATCATTCCCGCCGAAGGGGTTGCAATCGCACTCGTTGCCGCCGCGTTGGC
>JBQCDS010000367.1:0-13192 GCA_051961035.1 Trinickia sp.
CACAGATACCGCAAAGCGACGGAGCGCGATTGACGATCCGGGTCACGCCGCTCGCTTTGCCGCGGCATCGCGACGAGCTCGTGATTCATCCTCGCAGTATCGTGGCGGCGGTGAGCGGACACGCCACCGTCACGGCGGACATCATCCGCGAAGCGCTCGCGGCGCATGGGCTCGTGCCGCAGTCGCTCGCGGCATTGCTTGCGCCGGCCGCTCGGATCGGCGATGTTGCTCTCGAAGAGGCCGCGCGCGGCCTGGAAGTGCCGCTGCGCTTTGCACTCGGCAACGCCACGGAAGCCGAACCACTGCTTGCGCAATCGCTCGAGCAAAGTCACGAAGTCAGGACGTCGCATGCTCACGGGATTGCGCTCGGCATCGCAACCGCACCGATCGACGCGCAGCAAATCGGCCGTCCAAGGGGGCGCTTGACTGTCGTTGGCTTGGGGCCGGGCAGTGCCGGGCTGATGGCGCCCGATGCACGCGCCGCGCTGAACGAAGCCAGCGACGTGCTCGGTTATGAGACTTACGTCAAGATGGCAGCCCCGTTTCACGCGGGGCAGCGTCTGCACTGCAGCGACAACCGGGAAGAGTTGCAACGCGCGCGCCACGCCTTCGAATTGGCGTGCGCGGGTAAGCGAGTGGTCGTGGTGTCGTCGGGCGACCCGGGTGTGTTCGCCATGGCGGCCGCCGTATTCGAGGCGCTCGATACGAGCGACGATCCGCGCTGGAAAGCGGTGCAATTGCGCATCGTGCCCGGCATTTCGGCGGCAATGGCAACGGCGGCACAAGCCGGCGCGCCGCTGGGCCATGACTTCTGCATGCTGTCGCTTTCCGATAATTTGAAGCCGTGGAGCGTCATCGAGAACCGGCTGGAGCATGCTGCCGCAGCCGATCTCGTCTTGGCTTTTTACAACCCGATCTCGCGCGCGCGTCCTTGGCAACTCGACCGCGCGTTGGAGATCGTGCGCACCCGGCGCAGTTCCGACCCACGCGTGGTGCTTGGGCGAAACATCGGCCGGCCGGGCGAAACGTTGGTCACGACCACGTTGGGCGAACTGCGATCGACGCACGTCGACATGAGGACGATGGTCATCGTCGGTTCTTCCACGACGCGCGGCATACCAGGCGGGCCGCATGGCGAATGGATCTACACGCCTCGCGGGTACGAGGCGTAATCGAAAGCCGTTACGGTTCGATATTGATAGCGTCTGGGCGCAGATAGTCTGCGTCCCATTCGCGCGCGAGACGCTCCCATCTTCCCAACGGGAAGTCACCTGCTTCGCAATCGACGATCACCACCCGATCGGCCGCGTGCGGTTTCTCGGGGCGGTCGCGGGTTCTTCCGTCGCCCACTATCCAAAGCACGCATTCGCAAGACGCGTTGCGCCGCTTCTCGCGCTCGAGCAACTTCGCCGCAGCGGTTACGCCGATCGAGAACGACGTGGCGCCCCCGCCGCCGATGGGTTGCACCCAGCGTTCGTTCCACCAGCGCGGAACCGTGGGCCCGAATCGTAAATCGGCGCGGCCGCCGCCGAAACAGATCAGCGCTGCATGGGCACGCTCCGCCGCTGCGCGATCGAGGCACGCGAGCACCCACCCCTTTGCCTTCGATAGACGCTCGCCGCCCAACATCGATGCCGAGCAGTCGAGCACAATGCAATGCAAAACTCCGCTCTTCGATTCGTGCGGGATGAATCGCAGATGGTGCTTGCGCAGTGGGCCTCGCCCCTTTTGCGCAAGCGAAGCGGCCCATGCGATGCGGCGGCTGGTGTCGGTGTCTGCCGACGTCTTGCGGCTCATGCTGCCGCTCGCGCCCAACGGCCATCGGAATCCGCTGCGTGAATCAGCGGGGGCGACGTTCCGATGGCTTAGGCTTTTTTTACGGCAAGCGGGATCACGCCTTTGAAGTCGAGCATGCCAGCCGGTTCGGGCGGTAGATAGCCCCAGTCGGCATCGGCATCGGCATCCGCATCGCTCGCGCCGTCCCGTGGTGCTTCGTCTGGCGACATTCGGCCCTGCCCTCCCGGCCCCTCGCTCGTCGACCGTGTGTCGCGCCCGGCATCGTTCCCTTGCATCGATGGTGCCGGAATATCGCGCTGGCCCTGTTCCGGCTCACGGCGCCGATGCCGCAAAACCCATTGCGCTACGCGCTCGACGTACGCGCGCGTGACCGTAGGCGCCGATTCGAGCGCGGCCAATGCGCGCGCTGCCCGCAACATCACGAGGTCTGCACGCAGACCATCGACAGCGGCCTCGATACATCGTGCGCTGACGGCGTCGTGCACATCGTCAGCGAACGGCAATGCGGGCAACACGGCACGTGCTTCGCGAATGCGCTGCGCCAAGTGTGCTTCCTCTTCCGCGTACGATTGGCGGAATGCGTGCGGGTCCACATCGAATGCCATTCGCGCTTTGACGATTCGCTGTCTGACCTCGCCATCAAAGCAGTTTTCGAGGCGCACCATCAAGCCGAATCGATCGAGCAATTGCGGCCGCAGCTCTCCTTCCTCCGGATTCATCGTGCCGATCAGCACGAAACGCGCGAGATGGCGATGAGAAACGCCATCGCGTTCGACGACGTTGATGCCGCTTGCGGCCGCGTCGAGCACGACATCGACCAACGCATCGGCCAGTAGATTGACTTCGTCGACATAGAGGACACCGTTGTTCGCGCGTGCCAGCAGCCCCGGCGAAAACTTCACCTCTCCCGCGCGCAAGGCTTCATCGAGATCGAGCGTGCCGACGACTCTGTCTTCACTGGCGCCGAGCGGCAGCGTGACGAAGTGGCCGTCGGGCAGCAGTTCGGCCAATGCGCGGGCCGCCGTCGACTTCGCCGTGCCGCGCGGCCCGCTTATCAGCACACCGCCGATGGATGGATCCACCGCCACGAGCAGCAACGCCTCGCGCAACGCGTCTTGCCCGATCAATGCGCTCAGCGGAAACGGCGGCGGCATGGCGACGGTGACGGGACCATTGGATCGATTCACGATGACCTCTGTTCAATCTGCTGCTCGGACGCAAGCAGGTGTTCTTCGATTTGCTCGCGATAGCCCCCGGGGTGCTGCCACAACCCTCGCGCGATCGCTTCCAGCAAGCGCGTGCAAATGGAATGCAGTGCGTGCGGATTATGCTGCTCGATGAAGCCGCGCGTGGCGGGATCGTTCAAATAGGCGTCGGCGACGAGTGCATAGTGATGGTCCAAGACCACGCGCGCCGTCGCGTCGTATCCAAAGAGGTAATCGACGGTGGCCGCGATCTCGGCTGCGCCCTTGTAGCCATGCCGCTTCACGCCGTCGAGCCACTTTGGATTGACGACGCGCGAACGAATCACGCGCGCGATCTCCTCGCTCAGTGGGCGCACGCTCGGCGCGGCCGGATTGCTGTGGTCCGCATGGTAGATTCGCGGCTGCTGCCCCGAGAAGTGACGGACGGCGGCCGTCATGCCCCCTTGGAACTGGTAATAGTCGTTCGAGTCGAGCAAATCGTGTTCGCGATTGTCCTGGTTCTGCAAGACGACATCGATGCTCGCCAGCCGCGTCGCAAAGGCGCCGTGCGCTTGCTCGCCCGCGCTCGCCGATGCGTAGGCATAGCCGCCGAACGCGCGGTATGCATCGGCCAGATCGGCATCGGTGCTCCACGTCCCCGCATCGATCATCAGCTGCAAGCCGGCGCCATACGCGCCGGGTTTCGAGCTGAACACGCGCCAGCCCGCACGTTTGCGCGCCTCGTTCGCATCGAGGCCGCGCGCGATCCACGCATCGCGCTCCCGCATCACGCGGGCGCGGATCGGATTGACGTCGTCCGGCTCGTCGTCGAGTTCGGCCACCGCTTGCACGGCCGCATCGAACAGATGCATGACATTCGGGAACGCGTCGCGGAAAAACCCCGACACGCGCAGCGTGACGTCGATGCGCGGCCGTTCCAGCACGCCGGCCGGCAGGATGTCGAAATCGGTGACGCGATGGCTGCCCGCGGCCCACTTCGGCCGTACGCCCAGCAGCGCGAGCGCTTGCGCGATATCGTCGCCGCCCGTTCGCATCGTGGCCGTGCCCCAGACCGATAAGCCGATCGCACGCGGGTAATCGCCGTGCTCTTGCACATGACGTTCGATCAATTGGCGCGCCGATTTCAAGCCCAACGCCCAGGCCGCCTGCGTCGGAATCGCACGCGTATCGACCGAGTAGAAGTTGCGGCCCGTCGGCAGCACGTCGGGCCTGCCACGCGATGGCGAACCACTGGGGCCCGGAGGCACGAAGCGGCCTTCGAGGCCGCGCGTCAGGTGCCGCAACTCCTCGCCGCCGCACGCGTCCAGGCGCGGCGCAACATCCGTACGCACGCGCTCCAGGACTTGCGATGCGAGCGGCAGCATCGGCATCGTCAGAAGGTCTGCGTCATCTCCACCGTTATTGCCTGGCCCTTGCAGCAACCGCTGCGCAAGCAGTTCAAGCCGCTCGCGTGCATCGCCGTTGTGACGCCAAGGCGTATCGCCGAGCGCGTCGAGGATCGCGGGGCGCGGCCCGTTCCACGGCGCGGACCATTGCGCCGCCAACGGATCGAATAAATGATCGAGTTTCAGATCCTTGGCCAGCGCATCGATGAGACCCGCGTTCTTGCCTCGTCCGTCTCCCACGGGGAAACGGGCCAACGCGAGCAACGTATCGCGTCGCTCGCGCCCCTTCGGTGAACGCCCGAAGATGTGCAAGCCGTCGCGGATCTGCGCCTCCTTCAACTCGCACAGCCAGGCATCGACACGCGTAAGCAGCGCGTCTTCCTCGTCACGTCCGCTCGGTTTCGTCAAGCTGAGCTCTTCATGCAGACGATGTTCGACGATCGTATCGAGAATGGTGCCGCGCAATAGCTTCGCCCGGCGTGGATCGACCATGAGCGCTTCGTAATACTCGTCGACGTATCGCTCCAGATCTTGCAGTGGGCCATACGATTCGGCACGCGTGAGCGGCGGCATCAGATGATCGATGATGACCGCCTGTGCACGCCGCTTGGCCTGGCTGCCCTCGCCCGGATCGTTGACGATGAACGGATAAAGATGCGGCATCGGGCCGAGCGTCAGGTCGGGCCAGCAGCTTTCGCCGAGCGCCACGCTTTTTCCCGGCAGCCACTCGAGGCTGCCGTGCTTGCCCACGTGCACGAGCGCATCGATCTTGAAGACGTTGCGCAGCCAGAAGTAAAAAGCCAAGTACGCATGCGGCGGAACGAGCTCCGCGTCGTGATAGCTCGCATAATCGCCAGCCGCGCGCGAACGCGACGGCTGAATGCCGATGAAAACGCGTCCGCAGCGCCAGCCCGCGATCATAAAGCGTCCTTGCCGAACGGTCGGATCGCTGTGCGCAGGCCCCCAGCGCTCGTTCAAAGCATGGCGCACCTCGGCGGGCAACGCCGCGAACGCTTTTTGATAATCGTCGAGCGAGAAGCTTTGCCAGGCGGGGCGCAAATCGCGTACATCGGGATCGTTGGTCACGCCTTGCAACAAGCGCGCCATCAGTGCATCGCCATCGGATGGCACGTCATCCACGCGATAGCCCGCATCGCGCAACGCCCTCAAAATCTCGATGACCGATGCGGGCGTATCGAGCCCTACGCCGTTGCCGATGCGCCCTTCGCTAACGGGGTAGTTCGCGAGCACCAAAGCGATCCGCTTTTCGTCGTTGCGCGTAGCGCGCAGCCGGCACCAACGGCGGCTCAGCTCGGCGACGAACGCGACGCGCTCGGCATCGGGCTGATAGCGGACAACATCGACTTCCGTGCGCGGGCACCGATAGGCGAGACCTTTGAAGCTGATGGCGCGCGTGATGATGCGGCCGTCCACTTCGGGCAGCGCGACATGCATGGCGATATCGCGCGAAGCGAGCCCTTGGTTGTCCCTCACCCAATCGTCACGATTGCCGCCGCTCAGAATGACCTGCATGACGGGCGCATCCGCGCCGAAAACCGGCCATTGGCCGTCGTCGGGCGTCGATGCCGCGAATGCCGTCGTATTCAGCACGAGCGCGACCTCGTGCTCGCTGCACAGTTGCGCGACGAGAGCTTGGCTGATCGCATCTTTGAGCGAGGTGATCGCGATCGGCAGCGGATTGAGTTGGCGCGCTTCGAGCGCGTCGATCAGCGCGTCGAATACCTCGGTGTTCGACGCCTGCAAATGCGCCCGATAAAAGAGGATGGCGACGACAGGCGCATCGGGCCGCCACCGCGCTTGCCAATCGGCGATCGTCGGCCGATCGTGCAGCGGATGATAGAGCGTGGCGCTCGGCACGGCGATGGGCAGCGGCGGCGCCTCGCCCCAGTCGAGGGCATGCCATGCAATCGCTCGCAAGAAAGCTTCGGCGTTCGGTGCCCCGCCTTCGCGCAAGTAGCGCCATAAGCGGCGACACAACTCCGGGCTCGCCGTGCTTTGCGCGATCAAATTCGGATCTTCTTGCAAGTCGCCCGAGAACATGACGAGCGTCTGTCCTTTGCTTCTCGCTAGTTGCACGACGCGTTCGATGCCGTAAGGCCAGTACGCTTCGCCGCCGAGGTGATCGATGACGACGACGCGCGCATGTTGCAGCACGTCGTCGACATAGAAATCGACCGATGCGCTCTGACGCAGATACGTGACGTTCGTCAGCCGCAGGCTCGGGAACTCGGGGCCGAGCCGAGCGACCACGCCGGCCAGCAGCGACAGCGTCGTATCGGCGGAACTGAGCACGACGATGTCGCCCGGGCGTTGGTCGATACGCACGACGCCTGCCGTGTCGTCGACGAATCCACCCGGGACCGTGCGTAGCAAATGCATGCGCGGCTCGCCTAAAGCGCGATCAAACCGCAGTGGCCGAAGCGGCCCGCTGCGTGCCCAGCGCTTCGTCGAACTCGCGCTGCAACACGGTGACGTCCAAGTCTTCGCCGATCAACACGAATCGGCTCACGCGCGCCTCGTCGTCGCGCCACCGGCGGTCGAAGTAGCTGTCGAAGCGCTGCCCCACGCCCTGGATCAAGAGCCGCATCGCCGCGCCCGGCAACGCGGCGAATCCCTTGGCGCGATAGATCGTATGTTTCTCGACCAGTTGCCTGAGCGCCGCGATGGCCGCTTCGCGCGAGGCGGGCGCTCCCGAAACGATGATGGAGTCGAACTCGTCGTGGTGGTGGTCGGGATCGTCGCTCGAACCATGATGATCGGGCCGCGCGTCGATCGTTTCCTCGGATGCGGCGTTCAGGCCGAGCAGAACGTGCAGGCCGAGGTTGCCGTTGGTGGCCGGAACGATCTTCACGTGGGGCGCGATATCTTCGCGGATGAGCGCGCATACGGCTACCTGCGCGGACTCGTCCATCAGGTCGGTCTTGTTCAACACGACGAGATCCGCCGCGCTCAATTGATCCTCGAACAATTCATGCAGCGGCGGTTCATGATCGAGATTCGGATCGCGCCTGCGTTGCTCGTCGACGGCGGCGGGATCGTCGGCGAACTGTCCGCTCGCGGCCGCCGGGCCATCCACCACCGTCACCACCGCATCCACCGTGAAACTGTTGCGGATCGACGGCCAATTGAACGCTTGCACGAGCGGCTTGGGCAGAGCGAGACCCGACGTCTCGATCAACACATGATCGAGATCGGCACGCCGCTCGACGAGCGCTTCCATGACGGGGAAGAATTCTTCCTGCACGGTGCAGCACAAGCAGCCGTTCGCGAGCTCGTACAACCGCCCTTCCTGTGGCGCGCCCGTTTCATCGCAGCCGATGCCGCAGCCCTTGAGAATTTCGCCGTCGATGCCGAGCTCGCCGAATTCGTTGACGATTACGGCCACTCGCAGGCCGTTGGCTTCAGACAGAATATGGCGCAACAGCGTGGTTTTGCCGCTACCGAGAAAACCCGTGATGACGGTCACGGGGATCTTGCGCAAAGAGGTGGACATAATGGGGAGACGTGACAAGGCGCCGATATGCCGACAGCGCGCCGCCTACCCGCAGTGCCTGTCGTCTTCTCCGGCCGGTATCCGGGCTAGCGAAACGACCGCTTCACCTTCCCACGCCAGGCTCGAGCGCAGTGGTATTCATAGGCATGTGAATGCCGATGCTGAAGCCGGGCTCGTATCGCATGCGTGCGATACATTCGCTTACCGTTGCGGGGGCAGCACAGGCAGGTTCGCCGCGACGCCGATCGCGTCGAACCACTGTTTCCCGTTTAACTGCGCACATCATGAATGCGTGCGCGAGCACCAGATTAGTCGCGAGTGTAGGTATCTGGGACTCGCTCGTCAAGGAAGCGCTGTCAGCCGTGGGGCCTGTGGTATCTTCGTTTCCCTTTCCATTGCCGTCTTCGCAAACATGCACGCTCGCCTCGGCGCTTCATGGGCTGTCCATCCGTGTCGTCTTCGGCATGTCGCCGCTAGCCGGATGACCGAGCGAGTCCAACCACCCGCCGGTGGGCGTTGGCGATGAGCCGCGCATGGCTGATTGGCGCCGGGCCGGGCGACGCCGAATTGATCACGGTGAAGGCGATGCGCGCGCTTGCGTTGGCCGATGTCGTGCTCGTCGACGATCTCGTCAACCCCGAAATCCTCGGCTTCGCACGCGACGATGCGCGGATCGTCCATGTCGGCAAGCGCGGGGGCAGCGCCTCCACGCCCCAGGATGACATCATCGCCTCGATGCTCGCGCATCTACAAGCGGGCCGCAGTGTCGCGCGCCTCAAGGGCGGCGATCCGTTCGTCTTCGGTCGTGGCGGCGAGGAATGGCTCGCGTTGCAAGCCGCCGGTATCGACGTTGAAGTCATCAGCGGCGTCACGGCCGGCATTGCCGCGCCCGCCACGCTCGGCATTCCCATCACGCACCGGGGAATGGCTCAAGGCGCGATTTTCGTGACCGGGCACAGTGCCGGTGAACAAGAGCCGGATTGGGCGGCGTTAGCCGCCACCGGCTTGACGATCGTGATCTACATGGGCATTCGTCGCCTTGACGATATCGCCGATGCGCTGCTGCGCGCCGGCATGGCGGCGCAAACGCCCTGTGTCGCGATCGAATCGGCCACGCTGCCCACGCAGCGTCAGGTCATGGCGCCATTGGATGCCCTGCGTGACGTGGTTCGCCGTGCGGGCTTGGGGTCGCCCGCGATTCTCGTCATCGGCAGTGTGGCCGCGCTGGCCCGCTCGAATCACGTCCTGGCGCGCGCGCAAGCGCTCGCGATAGGCATGGGTTTTCGCCGAGGCGTCACCGCCCGGCAAATCGAAGCCGCGGTCACGACGGCATTGAAGCCGTATACGATAGCTGACGTCGCCTGCGTGGCGACGCTCGAGTCGAAAGCGTCCGAGCCCGCGCTCGTTGCCTTCTGCGAGCATTACGGCGTGCCGCTGCTCGCATTTTCGCCGCAAGACGTTCAAGCCTGTTTCGATCGTCACCCTTCGCTGCGCGGCTCGGCCGTCGTTCATGCGCAGGCGGGCGTGGAGGGCGTATGCGAGCCGTGCGCGCTCTTGGCGGCCCCCGGCGGTAAGCTAGTGGCACCCAAGCGCGTGCTGGATGGAGTGACGGTGGCGGCAGCGGCTTTCGCCCCGCCCGATCGAACGCGCTTAGAACACGCGCCAAGGAAATCATGAAGACCGACACTGAATCGCATTTGCGCATGACTCAACGGCGCCGCGAGGGCCATGAGAAGAAGCAGGCATCCGCAACCCTCGAGAAGGGCTTGCTGATCGTCAATACGGGCAACGGAAAAGGCAAGAGCACGGCGGCGTTCGGCATGGCCGTCCGGATGCTCGGCCATCGCGAGCGCGTCGGCATCGTGCAATTCATCAAAGGGGCGTTGCATACCTCGGAGCGCGATTTTCTCGGCGCGCATGCGCAATGCGATTTCGTGACGATGGGCGACGGCTATACCTGGAATACGCAGGACCGGGAAGCCGACATGGCGACCGCCCGCAGAGGGTGGAACGAAGCCGTCGCAATGATCGAAAGCGGCAACTATCGGATGGTGATCCTCGGCGAACTGAACACCGTGCTCAAGTACGACTATCTGCCGCTCGACGAAGTGCTCGGCGTGCTGATGGCCCGCGCGCCGATGCAGCACATCGTCGTCACGGGCCGCCATGCGCCCGATGCGCTCGTCGACGCGGCCGATCTCGTCACCGAGATGCGGCTCGTCAAGCACCCCTATCGCGAACAAGGCGTGAAAGCCCAACGCGGCGTGGAGTTCTGACGATGCCGGCCTGCCCTGCTCTGCTCGTTAGCGGCCCGGCATCGGGCCAAGGCAAAACGACGGTCACGGCCGGGCTGGCGCAATTGCACAGCCGGCGCGGCCTGCGGGTGCGTGTCTTCAAGACGGGCCCCGACTTTCTCGATCCCATGATTCTCGAGCGAGCGAGCGGTATGCCGGTGCAAGCGCTCGACTTGTGGATGGTGGGGGAGGCGCGTTGCCGTCGGCTGCTTGCCGAAGCGGCCGAGCAAGCCGATCTGATCTTGATCGAAGGCGTGATGGGCCTCTTTGACGGTACGCCCAGCAGCGCCGATCTAGCAGTGAAATTCGGCGTGCCGGTAGCGGCCGTGATTTCGGCGAAGGCGATGGCTGAGACGTTCGGCGCCGTCGCGCTCGGGCTGGCGCGTTATCGGCCCGAAGTAGCGATTCATGGGGTCTTGGCCAATCATGTCGGTTCCGAGCGCCACGCGCAGATGCTTCGTGACAGCCTGCCGTCCGACATTCGCTGGCTGGGGCATCTTTCGCGCTCCGAGCGAATCGCGCTGCCGGAAAGGCACCTGGGGCTGCATCAAGCCAGCGAGATCGATCAGCTCGCCGCGCGTATCGCGCTCGCGGCCGATGCACTGGCCGGTACCGCGCTGGCCGAGCTGCCCCCGCCCGTGTCGTTCGACCCGCAGCCGCCCGAAACGCTGCCGCCGTTGCTCGAGAACATGCATATCGCAGTCGCACGCGATGCGGCGTTCTCCTTCATCTACCCCGCCAATCTCGATCTGCTGCGCGCCCTTGGCGCACGTATCAGCTTTTTTTCGCCGCTGGCCGACGAACCGGTTCCGAGTGGCGCGGACTCGCTGTTCTTGCCTGGCGGCTACCCCGAGTTGCATGCCGGGACACTCGCGCAAGGCGCGGCGAGCGCCGGGACGATTCGTGCCCACGCGCAAGCCGGCAAGCCGATCGTCGCCGAATGCGGCGGGATGCTGTACTTGCTTGAAAGCTTGACCGATGCCGATGGCGCTCGTACGCCGATGCTCGGTGTGCTGCGTGGGCATGCGACGATGGCCAAGCGGCTTTGCGCGTTGGGCGCGCAGCAGCTCGACACGAAGTACGGAGCGATGACCGGGCACACGTTTCACTACTCGAGCATGACGACCGAACTTGCGCCGGCGCACCACGCAGCGCGACCGCAAAGCGATGTGCGAGGCGAGCCGGTGTTTCGCTCGGGCGCGATCACCGCCACGTATATGCACGGATACTGGCCGTCCAATCCAACACTCGCCGCGGCGTTGTTCCGGGGCCAGCCCTTTTAGCGCAAGTCGCCGTTATTTCCGAGTATTAAGGGCCGAACCCCGCCGCATATTCCGCCACTTTCGGCCACGTCTTTACATAATGGCCGATATTTCCGTGATTTCGACGGGTTTTCAATTAATTCGTAAAAAAATAAGAGAAAACCCGAGGTGCGCATTATCGGGAAATGATCTTTCATTCTACTTTCACGATAGTTTCTCATATAACTGATCAGCGTCACCGTCGGACGAATAAAACGCAAATAAATTCGGCTTGACATGATCTTTTGCCTCACATACTTTTCGAATTCATCGACGAGCGGCATTCAAGTCGCATGAAGCCTCTCACGCAACCCGCGTTCATTCGTCAATCGGGGTGCCGACATGGATTCGATATTTATATCCCTCAACGTTAGGTTAACGAATTCGTCCCGGAATTAGAAAAGAAGCATCCGAAGTCGAAACATCAGTTGCTCCTGATATCAATTTCATTACTCGGCGAGTACACCTTGAACTTACAATACAATTTCTCAGGCGGACCTGGCGCACTTCCTTTGCCCGTATTGGAGCAAGCGCAAGAGGCCATCAAGGACATTCCGGAGGTGGGCCTTTCGGTGATGGGAATCTCGCATCGTTCGCAATGGTTCCGAGACGTCGTCGACGAATGCGAAGCGAATATTCGCGATCTGCTCGAAGTCCCGCCCGGCTACCAAGTGCTCTTCCTGCAGGGCGGCAGCACGTTGCAGTTCGCCATGCTGGCGATGAACTTCTGCGAGATCGGCAATGCACCGCCTGCGTACGTGCTATCGGGCTACTGGAGCCGAAAAAGCGTGCAGGATTCCGGCATCGCGGATCGCTTGTCCATCGTATGGGACGGCGAATCCGACGGTTTCCGCCGGGCGCCGAAGGCACACGAGTTGGAAGTCCGTCCGGGCGCAGCCTATCTACACTACGTCTCGAACGAGACCGTGGAGGGGATTCGGATCTCGGACGATCTTTCCTACGGCGACACGCCGATTTTTTGCGACATGTCGTCCGATTTCATGTCGCGGCCGGTCGATGTCGCGCGTTACGCCATGATCTACGCCCATGCGCAAAAGAATCTCGGCCCGGCTGGCGTCACGATCGTCATCGTGCGCGATGACCTGATAGAGCGGGCACCGACGGGGCTGGCGACCATCCTCGACTATCGCGCCCACATTTCCGCACGCTCCATCTACAACACGCCCCCGGTGTTCTCGATCTATATCGTGATGCTCGTGACGCGTTGGATCCGCGAGACGTACGGCGACTTGGCGCAACTCGATGTGTCGAATCGGCAAAAGGCGAACATGCTGTATCGCGTGCTCGATGCCAGCCCAGGGTTTTATCTCCCTCACGCTGAGCGCGACTCTCGCTCGCTGATGAACGTCGCATTCAACTGCCGCACGCCGCAGTTGACCGAACAGTTCCTGAAAGAGGCGCTAGCCGCCGGCTTGCATGGACTCGGCGGCCATCGGTCGTTGGGCGGGGTGCGTGCCTCGCTCTATAACGCGGTCACCGAACACGAAACGGGCGTCCTCGCCCAATTCATGGAGTCTTTCCAAGATCGCTACGCGTGAACGTCACAGGCAAATCATCGGCGAAAGCGGATAGGCGGCGTGGACGCAACGCATCGACGCTAAGCGTTCACGCGCTGGCCCTTTGCTGTGGGCCTTTGCGTGCCGACTTCCTAGACGTTGCCCGCCTGCCTAGCCGG
>JBQCDS010000368.1:0-2553 GCA_051961035.1 Trinickia sp.
ATCGGTGGGAATAATTTCGCGCACGGCGGCGAAGCCGAACATCTGGCGCATCTCTGCGAGCAGGCGATTGGCTAGGCGATTGGCCCCGCGAGCTTTCACGCTGTCAAGGATGCCCATGATATCGGCACGCTTCACCTCCTCGGCGTATCGGCGACCGATAGCCGGCAGTACGTCCTTGTCGAAGCCGCGTCGAGTTTCGGCGCCGCCGTCCTTACGCTGCTTAAGCTCTAGCGCCGACCAGCGCTCGAAGAGGGCGAGGACCGTAGTCCGGCTGTTCATGCGCTCGATTTCCGCGAGACGTGCTGCCTCTATAGCCTGCTCTTCGGCGATGCGGCGCATATTTTCGGCTGCGTCGGCTTGAACCTTGAGGTTTTTGGCCTTTCGATGCTCGGCGGGATCGATGTGCTCATCGAGCAGGCGCTTTACCTGATCGCGCCGGCTGCGGACCTCCGTGATCTTGTCCCGTGGCCATGTGCCACAGGGTTCATCGCGCCAGCGACCTTCCCAACGATACCGGTATTGAAACGTGACGGAGACGCCGTGCTCAGCCTTGGCATTGGCGCGAACCTTCCCGCGCAGCCCGCCATCGTCGTGAATAGTGCGACCTGCGTCGGCAGGGGTCAGTGCTTCCAGTGTCTTGATCGCCAGCTTTGCCATATCTTTCCGCCGATGAATTTTGTCCCCCACGTTGTCCCCCACGATTTCAGTGGATTTCTGCGAGGCAGTCCGGATTGTAATGGACACTGAAAAGGCGGAAAACCCTTGTGGCCGGTGATCTGATGAGAATTTTTGGATTTCGGTGGAGCGATTCGGACGAGCGTTCACCTTTATGGGGTGCAGGTGGTAGGAGGTTCAAATCCTCTCGCCCCGACCAGATTCAAAAAAACCCGCGTCGGCTTTTTAAGCTGTCGCGGGTTTTTCTATTGGAGTCGTTCCTTAACTATTCCTTCAACGGCGACTGCGCTTGTTGGCCTTGTTGGAACGCCGACATGACAGCCTGGGTCATCCCGAACTGAGACGATTGGGCCGCATGGTACGCACCGGCGACCATGCCCGCCACCGCAAGGATGACCGTCGATGCCGCCAGCCACATGTGGGTGGCAAGGTGGCTAGTGCGTTCCAATGCGATGTCTGCCCGTTGAACGACCAAGTCCAATCGCTTGTCGCGTTCATCCAGACGCTTGTCGCGTTCATCCAATCGCTTGTCGCGCTCGTCCAGCCGCTCGTTGATCCGCTTGTCCTGCTCTTTCATCTCTTCTTTGTACCGTTTCTCCTGCTCGGCAAGCGTCGACATCAACCACTGCATTCTTTCGTCGGCGCGCGCCGTATATTCATCCAATCGCGCGCCTATCGCCGCGACGCGTGCATCCATCCGCGCCTCGACGGCCTCGATGCGCGCCTCGAATTCTTCTCTCATTACGGTGCTCATGATTTTGCTCGTTGTGACGTATCGATTCCGCGCTCGTCGCTCGCAACCTGTGAATGCTAAGCGACGAACCATTGCGCGGTAAGCTCCGATTAATACGTAACGTCTCGAGCTTTTTGGTTCCAGCTCGACGTGTTCGATTCGCATAGCGCCCTAGGCTAACGGCGGCAAACACGGGTGTCGACGGTGCTCGATAACCCGTATCGGCCGGTTGCAACATGCGCGACGTTGCCGGCCCACCGCCGCGCTTGGCAAGCGGCGGTGCAACGCATACGGACGCCTCAACATCGAGCGCTACTTCTTGAGCGGCTCGGCGCGCGCGTGACGAAGCGTGTAGCCGTGATGACCTGCCGTTCTGGGCAAGCACGATTCGCACGTTCCTAATCGCGTAAGGCGCCGAATGTCGACGGAATGTGAGGGTCTTTTACGCGTTTTTTACGCGGGCAACCTCGCTCTTATCGTTGCGTTTATGCGTTCTCCTCTACGCTCCGAGTTGTCGGATCCGCTATGGGAGAACACCAAGAATGGACTTCATTTATTTGGCCGGCATAGCGCTGTTCATGGCGCTATGCATGGCGCTGAGCGTCGGCTGCGAGAAGCTGCACGGCCGGGAGCCGGGAGGTCGGCCATGAGTGCATGGATGATGTGGCTCGCTGGTGCCTCGACGCTGCTATTGCTGGCTTACCTGGTCTACGCGCTTCTGTTCGCGGAGGATATCGGATGAACGCCGATAGCTTTCTTCAAACCGCGCTATTCATTGCCGTATTGATTGCGCTGGCCTTCCCGGTCGGCCGGTACATGACGGCCGTGCTCGACGGATCGTCCGTCGTAGTGCGCAAATTCGGTGCGATCGAGCGGCTCTGCTATAAGCTCGCCGGCGTCGATCCGCACGCCGAAATGTCGTGGAAGCACTATGCGGTGGCGCTCCTGCTGTTCAACGCGCTGGGCGCAATGGCGCTGTACGGGTTCCTGCGCGCGCAACATTGGTTGCCGGCCAACCCGCAGGCGTTCGGACCGATGGCGCCCGACGCGGCCTTCAATACGGCCGTGAGCTTCGCGACGAATACAAATTGGCAGAATTACACACCGGAGGCGACCGTCAGCTACCTGACGCAGATGGCCGGCCT
>JBQCDS010000369.1:0-3148 GCA_051961035.1 Trinickia sp.
GGCGGCGCAAGCGCTCGGCGGCCATGCGACCTGCTTCACGCCCGGCATCACCGACAACCCGTTTCATCCCCTGCCCCCCGCGCTGCTCAACGTGCACCGGCAGTTGAAAAGGCAGCTCGACCCGCACGGGATTTTCAACCCTGGCCGTCTTTATGCGACCGTCTAAGCCGACGTTTCGATGCAAACCAATCTCAGCGAAGAAGCCCGCTCGATTCCTGGAGTCGAGGAAGCCGAGGCCATTTTGCGCGCTTGCGTCCATTGCGGCTTCTGCAATGCGACTTGCCCGACCTACCAGGTGCTCGGCAACGAGCTCGACGGGCCGCGCGGGCGGATCTATCTGATCAAGCAACTGCTCGAAGGCAAGAGCGCCGGAGCGAAAACACTGACCCATCTGGACCGGTGCCTGACCTGCCGCAATTGCGAAACGACCTGCCCTTCGGGCGTGCGTTATCACACGCTGCTCGACATCGGCCGCGCCGAGCTCGAACGGCGCACGCAGCGCCCCGTCAAGGAGCGGCTCGTGCGCGCGGCCTTGCGTCGCGTCGTGCCGGAGCCAGCGCGCTTCGGGCCGCTGCTCAAGGCCGGCCAAACGTTGCGCCCGCTGTTGCCGGGCAGGCTGCGCGAAAAAATCCCGAAAGCGCCGAAGGCCACGCCGGCTCGACCGCCCGTTCGACACGCACGCCGCGTGCTGATGCTCGAAGGGTGCGTGCAGCCGTCGTTGTCGCCGAATACGAATGCAGCCACGGCGCGCGTGCTCGACAAGCTTGGCATCAGCGTCACGCCCGCCCGCGAAGCCGGATGTTGCGGCGCGACGGAGTACCACCTCAACGCGCAGGACGATGGACTGAACCGAGCGCGCGCCAACATCGACGCGTGGTGGCGGCATATCGAAGCCGGGGCTGAAGCGATCGTGCTGACGGCAAGCGGCTGCGGCGCGTTCGTCAAGGAATACGGCCACCTTCTGCGTCATGACGGCGCCTATGCGGAGAAAGCCCGACGCGTGAGCGAACTCGCACGCGATCTGGTCGAAA
The DNA here is from genome assembly GCA_051961035.1 of Trinickia sp. GTDB lineage: Bacteria > Pseudomonadota > Gammaproteobacteria > Burkholderiales > Burkholderiaceae > Trinickia. Next base: position 1,032 of record JBQCDS010000369.1, read on the forward strand.
TCCTCGCGGCCGAGCCGGTCGATGTACTGCGCGCTGGCGATGCCGCCCGGAATGATGCACACACGGCAGGAACGAGCGCGAGCCGCGTCGCCGTGCATTGTCCCTGCACGCTTCAGCACGCGCAGAAGCTAGGCGGCGCGGTCGAAGCCGTGCTGCGGCGATTGGGCTTCGATCTCACCGATGTCGCCGACGGACACCTGTGCTGCGGATCGGCAGGGACTTACTCGATTACGCAGCCCCAGCTAGCCCGCACGTTGCGAGACCAAAAGCTCGATGCGCTCGAAGCCGGCAGCCCCGACACGATCGTGACAGCCAATATCGGCTGCCAGACGCACTTATCCAGTGCCGGACGCACGCCTGTGCAGCACTGGATCGAACTCGTCGATGCGTCGCTCACGCAGCGCACGCCATCGCACGCCGCCCCCAAGCCCTAATGGGCAGAAACAAAGAGAGAGAGTTGCCATGCAAAGCAAACCCGTGCTCGGTACCGCCGAAGTCAACGACATCCTGACCGCCGCGCGCGCCGAAGCCGAACAGCACGGTTGGGCGGTATCGATCGCCATCGTCGACGACGGCGGCCATCCGCTCGGCCTCGTGCGCCTCGACGGCGCATCGCCGGGCAGCGCTTATATCGCGACCGAGAAGGCGCGCACGTCGGCGCTTGGCCGCCGCGAATCGAAGGTGTACGAGGACATGATCAACGGCGGGCGCTACGCCTTCCTGAGCGCACCGCTTCACGCCACGTTGGAAGGCGGCGTACCGGTGACGATCGATGACCAATGCGTCGGCGCGGTCGGCGTGTCGGGCGTGAAGTCGGATCAGGACGCGCAGATCGCGAAAGCGGGCATCGCCCGCCTCGCACAGCGCAAGTCATGAGACCGGCTTGCCATCGAAGCGGTAGACCAACAAGACCAACAAGCCCTACAAGCCACTCACTATCCGTATCCGCATGAACAACCTGATTCACCAATACGGCTTGCGCGTTGCGCAGCCGCTCGTGCGCTTCATCGAAGATGAGGCACTCCCAGGTACCGGCATCGAGCGCGACGCATTTTGGCAAGGCTTCTCCGCGATCGTTCACCAGTTGGCCCCGCGCAATCGTGCATTGCTGGCCGAGCGCGATCGCTTGCAAAAGGCGCTCGACGCCTGGCACCGCGTCCACCCCGGCCCCGTGCGCGACATGCACGCCTACCGCGCATTCCTCGAGGAAATCGGCTATCTCGCGCCTGCGCCGGAGCGTGTCCGCGTGACGACCGAAGGCGTCGATGCCGAGATCGCCGAACAAGCAGGCCCGCAACTCGTCGTGCCGCTTTCGAACGCACGGTACGCGCTCAATGCGGCGAATGCGCGCTGGGGCAGCCTTTACGACGCGCTGTATGGAACCGATGCGCTGCCCGAGCACGATGGCGCGACGAAGAGCGCCGCCTACAACCCCGTGCGCGGCGCACGCGTCATCGCGTACGCCCGCGCGTTCCTCGACAAGGCCGCGCCGCTCGCGAGCGGATCGCACAGCGACGTCAACGGCTACATCGTGCGTCAAGGGCAGCTTGTCGCCAGCACAGCGAACGGCGAGACAACGCTTGCGACGCCTGCGCAGTTCGCAGGCTTGCGGGGCGAGCCTGACGCGCCCACGGCCATCTTGCTCAAGCACAACGGCCTGCACATCGAAATTCAGATCGATGCGACGACAGGCACCGGCCGCGCCGATCCCGCCGGCGTGACGGACGTGCTGCTCGAAGCGGCGATCACGACGATCATCGACTGCGAGGATTCGGTTGCCGCCGTCGACGCCGACGATAAAGTTGCGCTCTATCGCAACTGGCTTGGCCTCATGCAGGGCACGCTGACCGAAGAAGTCACGAAGGGCGGCACCACGTTCACGCGCCGACTCAACGACGACCGCATCTACCGCGCGCCCGACGACGGCACGCTCACGCTGCCGGGCCGCTCGCTGCTGTTCGTGCGCAACGTCGGCCACTTGATGACGATCAACGCCGTGCTCGACCGCGACGACAATCCGATTCCCGAAGGCATCCTCGATGGCGTCGTGACCGTACTGTGCGCACTGCACGACCGCCAAAAGAAGCGCAACTCGCGGACGGGTTCGATCTACATCG
>JBQCDS010000370.1:0-14179 GCA_051961035.1 Trinickia sp.
CCATGACCGACACCACGCTGGCGAAGAGTTTCGAGCCCCAGACGATCGAGGCCCAATGGGGCCCCGAATGGGAAAAACGCGGCTACGCGAAACCGGCTTTCACGCCGGATGCGGCCGGCGCGCCCCGTCCAAACTTCTCGATCCAACTGCCGCCGCCGAACGTCACGGGCACGCTGCACATGGGGCACGCGTTCAACCAAACGATCATGGACGGCCTCACGCGTTATCACCGCATGCTCGGCGCGAACACGCTGTGGCTGCCCGGTACCGATCACGCCGGCATCGCCACGCAGATCGTCGTCGAACGTCAACTCGATCAGCAAGGCGTCTCGCGTCATGACCTCGGCCGCGAAGCGTTCGTCGAACGCGTGTGGGAGTGGAAGGAACGCTCGGGCTCCACGATCACGAACCAGGTGCGGCGCCTCGGCGCATCGATCGACTGGTCGCGCGAATACTTCACGATGGACGAAAAGATGTCGAAAGTCGTCAGCGAAGTGTTCGTCCGGCTCTACGAGCAAGGGCTGATCTACCGCGGCAAGCGGCTCGTCAATTGGGATCCGGTGTTGATGACGGCCGTGTCCGACCTCGAAGTCGCGAGCGAGGAAGAAAACGGTCACCTCTGGCACATTCGCTATCCGCTCGCCGACGGCCGCGGCCATCTCACGGTCGCCACGACGCGCCCCGAAACGATGCTCGGCGACGTCGCCGTCATGGTTCACCCCGAAGACGAACGCTACGCCCATCTCATCGGCCGCACCGTCAAGCTGCCGCTTTGCGATCGCGAGATTCCCGTCATCGCCGACGACTACGTCGATCGCGAGTTCGGCACGGGTGTCGTCAAGGTCACGCCCGCGCACGACTTCAACGATTATCAAGTGGGCCAGCGTCACGGCCTGCCGCAAATCGAAGTGCTCACGCTCGAAGCGAAGATCAACGAGAACGCGCCGGCCGCCTATCGCGGTCTCGATCGGTTCGAGGCGCGCAAGCGCATCGTCGCCGATCTGGATGCGCTCGGCCTGTTGGAATCGGTCAAGGATCACAAGCTGATGGTGCCGCGCGGCGATCGCACGAACGTCGTGCTCGAGCCGCTGCTGACGGACCAATGGTTCGTGGCAATGAGCAAGCCGGCGCCGGAAGGGACGTTCCATCCGGGCAAATCGATCGCGCAGGTGGCGCTCGACGTCGTGCGCGACGGTCAGATCGCGTTCGTCCCTGAAAACTGGACGACGACGTATAACCAATGGCTCGAAAACATCCAAGACTGGTGTATTTCGCGGCAACTGTGGTGGGGCCATCAGATCCCCGCCTGGTACGGCGAGCAGGGTGAAGTATTCGTCGCCCGCACCGAAGCGCAAGCGCGCGAACAAGCGCAAGCGCGCGGCTACACGGGCGCGCTCAAGCGCGACGACGACGTGCTCGATACGTGGTTCTCGTCCGCGCTCGTGCCGTTCTCCTCGCTCGGCTGGCCGAACGAGACGCAAGAGCTGGCCGCGTTCTTGCCCTCCTCGGTGCTCGTGACGGGCTTCGACATCATCTTCTTCTGGGTCGCGCGCATGATCATGATGACGACGCACTTCACGGGGAAGGTGCCGTTCAAGACCGTCTACGTGCATGGGCTCGTGCGCGATCACGAAGGCCAGAAGATGTCGAAGAGCAAGGGCAACACGCTCGACCCGATCGACATCGTCGACGGCATCGACTTGGAAACGCTCGTTGCCAAGCGCACCACGGGCCTCATGAATCCGAAGCAAGCCGCGTCGATCGAGAAAAAGACGCGCAAGGAATTCCCGAACGGCATTCCCGCTTTCGGCACCGACGCGCTACGCTTCACGATGGCGTCCATGGCCACGCTCGGGCGCAACGTCAACTTCGATCTGGCCCGCTGCGAGGGCTATCGCAACTTCTGCAACAAGCTCTGGAACGCGACGCGCTTCGTGCTGATGAACTGCGAAGGGCACGATTGCGGTTTCTCGAAACCCGGCGCCTGCGCACCCGGCGATTGCGGCCCCGGCGGCTACACCGATTTTTCGCAGGCCGACCGCTGGATCGTCTCGCTGCTACAGCGCGTGGAGGCGGAAGTCGAAAAGGGTTTCGCCGGCTACCGCTTCGACAACGTCGCGAATGCCATCTACAAGTTCGTGTGGGACGAGTACTGCGACTGGTACCTCGAACTCGCGAAAGTGCAGATTCAAAACGGCACGCCCGAGCAGCAGCGCGCCACGCGACGCACCCTACTGCGCGTGCTCGAAACGGTGCTGCGGCTCGCCCATCCGATCGTTCCGTTCATCACCGAAGCGCTCTGGCAAAAGGTGGCACCGCTCACCGATGCCTATCCGCAAGGCGCGGCAAGCGCGCAAGCGTCGATCATGGTGCAACCCTACCCGCGCGCCGAAGAGAAAAAAATCGACGAAAAAGCGGAGCTTTGGGCAACAAACCTGAAGGCTGCGATCGATTGTTGTAGAAATTTACGCGGAGAAATGAACCTCTCGCCCGCAACCAAGGTCCCTTTACTTGTGCACGGCGACGCAAGTCAATGGCAGACGTTCGCGCCCTATGCCCAAGCGCTGGCGCGCTTGTCCGAGGTGCGCATCATGGCCGACGAAGCGACGCTCGACGCGCAATCGCAAGGCGCGCCGATTTCGATCGTCGGCGGCGATAAACTCGCGCTGCTCGTCGAAATCGATGTCGCGGCGGAGCGGGAGCGCCTAGGCAAGGAAATTGCTCGGCTCGACGCGGAAATCGCGAAGTGCACGGCAAAGCTAGGAAACGAGGCGTTTGTCGCAAAAGCACCCGCTGCCGTTGTCGAGCAAGAGCAGAAAAGGCTGTCACAATATCGAGACACCATCGCCAAGCTTGCCGCACAGCTCGCGCGGCTGCCGGCTTAACCGTTTCGCGTCGGTTTGGGCACGTGGCCCCATCAGTACAACTAGGGTAATACCATGCTAAAAGTCACCAAGGCCGTCTTCCCCGTTGCGGGCCTCGGCACGCGTTTCCTTCCTGCCACCAAGGCTAGTCCGAAGGAAATGCTGCCGATCGTCGACAAGCCGCTGATTCAATACGCGGTGGAAGAAGCAATGGCGGCCGGCATCACCGAGATGATTTTCGTGACCGGCCGCAGCAAACGCGCGATCGAAGATCACTTCGACAAATCCTACGAGATCGAGGCCGAACTCGAAGCGCGCGGCAAGGAAAAGCTGCTCGACCTCGTGCGCAGCATCAAGCCGAGCCATGTCGATTGCTTTTATGTCCGTCAGCCCGAAGCGCTTGGGTTGGGTCATGCGGTGCTGTGCGCGGAAAAGCTCGTGGGCGACAATCCGTTCGCCGTCATCCTCGCGGACGACCTGCTTTACGCGGAACCGCCTGTCATGAAGCAGATGATCGAAGTTTTCGATCACTATCACAGCTCGGTGATCGGCGTGGAAGAGATTCCGCGTCAAGAAACGCGCGCGTACGGCATCGTCGACGGTAAGGAATGGGAAGACGCCATCATCAAGATGTCGGGCATCGTCGAAAAGCCGGCGCCGGAAGTGGCGCCGTCGAACCTCGGTGTCGTGGGCCGCTATGTGCTCAAGCCGCGCATCTTCGATCATCTGCGTGCGCTGAAGCCGGGCGCGGGCGGCGAGATTCAACTTACCGACGGCATTCAATCGCTGCTCGGCGACGAGCAAGTGCTGGCCTACAAGTACCACGGCACGCGCTTCGATTGCGGCAGCAAGCTCGGTTATCTGAAGGCGACCGTCGAATTCGCGTTGCGCCACCCGGAAGTGGCCGAGGAATTCGATCACTATCTGCGTACGCGCTCGCCGGTAATGGATAGCTGATTCGCTGGCTGCGCAACAGGCTAGGCTGAGAAAAAGGCTACAGGCGCAATCCTGTAGCCTTAAGTTTTATGGGAACGGTATTCGAATCGAACCCACGCGATTCAGCGCCGGCGCATCAGAAAAACGAACGTCTTATCCTGCGTCGAACTTTCGACGATTTCGTTGCCCGTTTGCTTGGCGAACGCGGCGAAATCGCGCTGCGAGCCCGGGTCGGTCGCGAGTACCTTCAGAATCTGGCCGCTCTCCATATCGGCCAGCGCTTTTTTCGCGCGCAAAATCGGCAACGGACACGTCAATCCGCGCGCATCGACTTCCTTGTGAATTTCCATCGGTAATCGGCCTTCGTTTCTATGCTCGCCTCGATCGCCGCAGCGCGACAGAACGTGCGCGCGCAAGCAGGGGCGAAAACCGCGATTTTACCGCACGGCCCCGCGTCGCGTGAGACGGGGTGAGTTCGGCTCATGCGAGTGTGAGGCCCTCAACTGCGCTCGGCCTTGATGCTCCGGCCTTGCGCTGCGCCCGCGCAGTGCAATACCGGTGTTTAGTAACTCGCCGGCCCCACCCCTACGATTTATGAAGGTTGCACTACGAGCGCAACCGCACGCGGCCAGCGAGCCGTGATCGATACTTCCTCACACCACGCTTTCGAGCAGCCAACAACGGATCACAACGCTGTGCGGCTTCCCCTTTCGCCGGCACATCGAAATATATCGAATCGTTGCGGAGCACATCATGAGGATCGCGATCGAAGGAGGCGGCGATTTCACGCCGCTTTACAGCAACCCGCCCACGACATCCGACACCGCGCCTAACGTCACGCCGGCATCGGACAAGAAGCCGGCCGATGCGCCGCGGCCGAGCGCACCGGGTGCATCGGGTTCGGACAATACAGTCGCACCGCTGCCGCCTGTCGATAAGACGCCGAGCGGCATCGACGAAAAGCAGGTTGAAAGCGGCGATACGGTCTGGTCCATCTATCGACAACTGGGCCTGTTCAAGGACTGGAACCATACCGATGCGACGATCGCCCAGAACCTGCCTGCCACGCCATGGCTCGATCCGCAGGCGTTCGGCACGCGCCCGGGCAACCCCGTCAGCGCCGTCAAGGACATGCAGCCGGGCGCAATCGTGACGGTGCTCGACGGCAAGCGGCTCGACTTTCTCGGCCAGCAACGCGCCGCGCTCAAAAGCTACGATTCGATCCGCGGGCCGATGGTCAAGCTGTACGACCCGCAAGATCGCCAAGCGATGTTCGATGCGGTGCTCGCCCCGGTGCAAAACGAAATCGAATACTCGACGCTGGGGATGCCCGTGCCGTCGCAAGCCGATCTCGATCAGATCGCGAAAGGTATCAAGGCACGCGCGCCGGACGATCCGCATTTGCAGAGCGCGGTCGACACCGCTGTCGCGAATGTGCAAGCCGAACTCGAGAAATGGGGGCGCACGCCCGACCAACTCGGCAAAATCATGAGCGATGCGAGCGCGGGCAACGCGCAGCAGTTGAGCACCGACATGCAGCAGCAACTGCTCGACGTGGGTAAAGCGACTTTGGCCAGCACCAAGGGTGACGCGGCACAGGCTGAGACGGCGATCCGCGCACGCGAGGGCGTCTACGCAACCTATCTCGGCACGCAGAACGCGGGCCTGGTGACAAAGGCGCTCACCGGCGCCGAGAAACAGCTTTTTGTCGACGAGCCCGTTGGGCGCATCACGCAGGCGTACGACACGGCTTACGCCAAAGGCGGAAAAGACGCGGCCGCGCAAGCCGCAGCAGCCGCCGCGCAGCAGTTGCGCATCGAAACCGATCCAAACGCGAAGCTGCCCGGGAAGGTGGCGCAAATTGCGGCAGATCCCCAAGTGCAGCAAATCATGCGCAAGATCGCCCAATCCATCGGCGGCGCCCTGAACGAGCCCCCGGGCCGGCCCCCCGCCCCGCCCGCCAGCACGACGCTGGCCGATTTTTCCGCGGCCATGCAGAACACCTTCGATAGCGACGATCCTTCGCTCGGCATGTCGCAGGGAAAGGAGACGGTCGACAAGATGGCCGGCTATCTCATCGATGCAATCGGAAACGGCAAGGTAACCGCGACCGACGCGATGACGCAGCACGGCGGCTGGCTCGTCGGCGTGCTCACGCGCGGCTTGGGCGAAGACGGCAACGCCGCGCTGCCCGCCGCGTTGGCCGCGCAAGGCAATGCACGCGGCAACGTTCTCATGTCGAAAGCCGGCGACGCGGCGCTGGCCGGTGGCATTGACGAATACAACAGCACGAAATTGAAGCCGTTGCAGGAAAAAGCCGCCCAGGTGCTGGTCCCGCTGCAACGCGCCCCGAAGAAGGACGAGTGGGGCAGCCTGCAAACGCAAGCGGAGAAAGACGCGACGACAGACAAGCTGCAAAAGGGCATCCTTGCCAGCGATCTGACCGATATCGTCAACGGCCAAACGGCTGCCATGCAGGAGTATGCCAAATTCAAGGGCGTGCTCGATCGCTACGGCAGCGCGCTCAAAGGCGAAGGCTACGACTCCGATGCCAACTTCAACAACTGGTGGTCGTCCACTTCCGGCAGCGTCACGAGCACCGTCGCCTCGTTCGAAAAGGCGGCCGGATTCGATGCGGCGAAAGCGCAAGCCGGAAAGATTCCTTTCACGCAGTTTTGGTGGCAATCGCGCGTGGCGAACGGTTCGCTGAAATTCTTTTCGCAGCAAATGGCCCATCAAGCGCTGGCCGGCGTCACGCCGTCGGACGACGGTCACGGCGTGCTCAGGGCATTGTTCGGAACGCCCGAGACAGGCGGAGCCGGCCTCTTGCCGCGCTCGATGACGGGCCTCATGGGAGGACTCTTCCTAAGCAACTCGTTGGTGGCCTCCGATGCCGCGAAACAAACCGCAGGCAAGCATGATTTCGCCTCGCAAGCGTGGACGCTCGACAACGAAGGATTCGCCGCGCTCTATAGCACGCTAGGTGCCTCGCAGCTCATGAACTTCGTCGCCCCGAACTGGAAGACGAATCTCTTCGGCACGAATGCGGCGGGCGCGCCCAATACACCTCAGAGACAGATCCTCGACGCGGCGCTCCAAAGAGTCGAGGCCTCGGAAATGTCGGATGCAAGCAAGCGCATGATGTCGTCGGCCCTGAGAACTGCGCTTAGCGGCACGAGCGATCTTGCCGGTGGGCTCGTCGCGTGGGGTGGTCTCATCCCGATGGTGATGCAGCAAGGCAGCACGAACCCGGCCCATGAGTTCGCTTATGCCACGGCCGGCGTGGCGGACCTGGGCACCTATGCCGCCCGCTCGATGCTCCAAAGCGGCGTGACGTTCGGGGCCGAGGACATTGCCGGCGAGACGTTGGCGGGCTTGACGGTGGACGGCTGGACGGGCGTCGGCTTCGTGCTGAACATCGCGGCGGCCGGCGTCCAACTGCTCGCGAATCAGGACGACGTCATTCATCAAGCCGATTCGGTGTCGAAGTACCTGGAGGCGGAAGGCGTGCCGCATGAACTCGCCGACCCATTCGCGCGGCACATGCTCAATGACCATCTCGGCGGTACGAGCGCCGGTCCGTTCCTCACGGCGTACTTCCGCGCGAAGGGCAAGACGAACGAGGACATGATCGATTGGATGAAATCGGTGAAGAACGGCGACACGGCCGATTCCATCGCCACTTATGCCAAGGAACAGGACATCTTCAAACACGACAAAGACGGCAATGCGGTACTGACACCGGATCAGGTGGCGCAGTTCGACGCGTACTTGGACAGCGACGTCGGATCGGGCGGCTTCAAGCCCGGCGCTCAAGTGCATCCGTAAGCGCGCGATTGTGACGTTACAACGCCACCGGCATGCCGCGCTCGCACGCCTCGCGCAGGGCGTTGCCGATGCGCGTGGCTTCGAGCGCATCGGCAAGCGTGGCACCGGCGGCGGAAAGCGCCGGCTGGCCGGCTTGCCGCGCCCGCACCGCCTCCACGAAAGCCTGTGCCTCGTGTAGGAAGGCTTCCTCGAAGCGATCGAAGAACGTCGGCGTGCTTTCGCTGCGCACGCCGCCCGCTTCGTAAATCTCGACGCGGTTCTTGCGCGGATTGTGACCTATCGCCAGCGCGCCATTCGTGCCGATTACCTCGCTTTGCGTGTCGTTGCCGTGCGCCATCGTGCGCGACGCGTAGAACACGGCAAGCCGTCCGCCTTCGAACTCCACGACACCCACCCCGTTATCGACATCGCCGAAGGCGCGCAGCCCTTCGTGCAGTGCGATCGTACCCGTCGCGAACGCGCGCGTCGCGCGGGCACCGCCGAAGAACCAACGGGCGAGATCGATGTCATGGACGGTACAGTCGAGAAAAATGCCGCCCGACGTTGGCGCGAAGCGCACGAAAAAGCCGTCGGGATCGTTCTGGTCGGTCGTTTGCGACCGCACCATGAAGGGGCGGCCGATGGCACCCGCGACCACCTTCTCGTAGGCGTCGCGGTAGCTCGGATCGAAGCGGCGCATGAAGCCAATCGTCGCCTCGAGCTGCGGGTGCTCGCTCGCGACACCGAGCACGTGTTCGCATTGCGCCACATCGAGCGAAAGCGGTTTTTCGCAAAAAACATGCTTGCCCGCGCGCAGCGCCGCCACGATCTGCTCGGCATGCAACGACGAAGGCGTGACGAGCCACACGGCATCGAGGTCGCGCTGCGCCAATAATGCTTCGTAGTCCGAATAAAGTCGCGGCTCGGGTAGCGCGTCGCGCGCCCAATCGAGTTCCTCGTCGACGGGACCGCATGCCGCCGCCAACACCGCGCCGGGCACGCGATACGCCAAATTCGTCGCGTGGCGCTTGCCCAAGCGGCCCAATCCCGCGATGCCGATCCTCACCGGCCCGCGCTTTTCCATTGTCGTCACTGTCTCGCTCCTTGCCGCCATGGCTTTGCAGATTGGCCGAGCCTTACGTTGCTCGAGTCGCTCGATTCACTCGATTCACATCACGCGCCGGCGATACGACGGGCCGCTCTATTCGCCGACGTCGACGGCGCGCCCTTCGCGCCACGAGCGCGTGGCCGCATCCGCCAGCTCGAGTGCCTTCACGCCGTCCGCGATTGTCGTGCGCACGGGCGCGCCTTGCGTCACGGCATCGAAAAAGTGAGCGATCTCGCTCGCATACGCGGCCCGATAGCGTTCGAGGAAGAACGCCTCGGGCACGTCGCTCGACACCGCGTTCGCCGTATAGGCAACGACCTCGGTGGGCCGAACGTTGCCCGCCTGCAGCATGCCGGTGCTGCCCAGTACCTCGAACCGCTGGTCGTAACCGTAGGCCGCGCGGCGCGTGGTGTTGATCTGACAGAGGCGGCCGCGCTTCGTGCGGATCGTCACGGCGGTCGAGTCGACGTCGCCGGCATCTTGGATCGCCGGATCCGTGAGGCAACTGCCGTTCGCGTGCACGCTCTGCGCTTCGTCGTCGAGGATCCAGCGGAAGATGTCGAAGTCGTGGATCAACATGTCCTTGAATATGCCGCCCGAACGGCGGATGTACTCGACGGGCGGTGCGCCGGGATCGCGGCTCGTCACGACCAGCATCTCGGGCGTACCGATTTCTCCTGCATCGATGCGCGCCTTGACGGCGGCGAACGTCGGGTCGAAGCGGCGCTGAAAGCCGATCATGCAGACGACCCCGGCTTGGCTGACGGCGCGCGCGCAAGCACGCGCGCGTTCCAGTTCGAGATCGACGGGCTTTTCGCAAAAGATGTGCTTGCCGGCGGCCGCGGAGCGTTCGATGAGATCGGCATGCGTGTCGGTGCTAGAGCAAATGACGTTCGCGCCGACGCTCGCGTCGGTGAGCGCCACGTCGGCATCGACCACCATCGCGCCGTGTCGTGCGGCCAGCTCCGCCGCCGCCACACGATCGACGTCGACGACATACTTCAAGCGTACGCCGGAATGGCGCGCGAGATTGCCTGCGTGAATGCGGCCGATACGGCCCGCGCCGAACACGGCGACGTCGATCGCACCGCTGTTGTTGCCGTTGTCTTTGCTATTGCCGCCACTGTTAGAAGTCATCGTATCCTCCCGTGTCTTTCGATTCTTCAACGTTCAATTCGAGCCGATACGCAAGCGCGACGAAAAGCGCCTGGCACAGGCAAATCGTGCTGGTCAGCGCGCGAAACGCGAACGCGCTGCCCTCCTTGACGAACAACTGCGCGCTCGCATAGCGCTCAAGCGGCGACAGACGGCTATCGGTGATGACGAGCGTCTGCGCCTGATGATGGTGGGCGATGCGCAGGCAGTACTGCGTCTCGCGCCCATACGGCTCGAAACTGATGGCGATCACCACGTCGCCCTTCTTCACGCTGCGAATCTGCTCGCGGAACATGCCGCCGAAGCCCGAGACGAGATGGACGCGCTTAGCCGTATGCTGCAACGCATAAACGATATAGCTCGCCACCGCGAACGAGCGCCGCACGCCGATGACGTAGATGTTCTCGGCGTGTTGCAGCATCGAGACGGCCGCTTCGAATTGCTCGTCGTCGAGCGTCGCTTCCAATTCGTCCAAGCCGTTGCGGCACGCGCCAACGAACTCGCGCGCGACATTGCCGCCCGAGAGCCGCCCCGGCTTTTCGTCGATGAGCTTGCGAATGCGCTGCTTGTAGGTCTGCCCCGACGGATTCTGGCCGGCATACGCCTGCTTGAACACGTCCTGCAGATCGGTAAACCCGGAAAACCCGAAGCGCTGCGCGAAGCGCACGACAGCCGAGGGATGCACGCCGCAACTCGCGGCGATATCGCTCGTGCGGTCCACCATCACGCTCGAGCGGTGCTGCTCGAGATACGACGCGACGCTTTTCAATTGCCGCGGCAGTGAGTCGTACGCATCGGCGACGCGCTGCATGAGCTCATCGACGCTCGGCAGTTCGTCGGTAGTGTCTTCCTGCATGGTTTTTCATCCTTTTCGACGCGGACAGCGGCACGGGCAAGCTCGCGCGCCACGCGCCTTGCCGGCCCGGAACGCGCCCGTCCCGTCGATGCGGATTATAGGCAAGCAGAAAATAAAATGGAATGGATTTTCCATTTTTTCTCTCGATGAAATTTTCTTTGCAATCAGGAACGACTTCGCCTACTCTGTTTCGTGAGCGGCGCGGAGCCGGTTCTCGCGCGTCGCTCCCAACGACATAACTTCGAATAGGTGGAGACAAATGAGACTTTGCACCCGCAAGGCCGCTCTGAAGACGTTCGCTGCGACGCTCGCTCAAGCGCTCACGTTGGCGATTTGCCCGCTCGCGGCCCAGTCGGCGCACGCGGCCGACGCCCACTTCGTCCTGATCAGCCACGCACCGGATTCCGACTCCTGGTGGAACACGATCAAGAACGCGATCAAACAAGCGGACGAGGATTTCAACGTCGAAACCGACTATCGCAACCCGCCCAATGGCGATTTGTCGGACATGGCACGCCTGATCGAGCAAGCGGCCGCGCGCAACTATGACGGCGTGGCCACGACGATCGCCGATTTCGACGTGCTCAAGAGTGCGATCAAGAAAATCACGGATAAGAAGATCCCGCTCGTCACGATCAACTCGGGCACGCAAGAGCAAAGCAAGCAACTGGGCGCCATCATGCACATCGGTCAGCCCGAATACGTCGCGGGCCATGCAGCCGGCGAGAAGGCCAAGGCCGCGGGCGTCAAGTCGTTCCTGTGCGTGAACCACTATGCGACCAACCCGGCTTCCTTCGAGCGCTGCCGGGGTTTTGCGGAAGCGCTCGGCGTGGATTTCAAGTCGTCGACGCTCGATGCGGGCCAAGATCCGAACGGCGTGAAAGCGAAGGTGCAAGCCTATCTGCGCAATCATCCAGATACGGGCGGCGTGCTCGCGCTCGGGCCGCTTTCCGCCGATCCGACGATCCGCGCGTTGAAGGACATGGGCAAGGCCGGCAAGATCTGGTTCGCGACGTTCGACTTCGACAACGACATCGCCGCCGCGATCAAGGACGGCACGATCCAATTCGCGATCGATCAGCAGCCGTATCTGCAAGGCTATCTGGCCGTCGCCGTCCTCGCGATCGCCAAGCACGACCACACGAGCGATCCCGGCAAGATCGAAAAGGTGCTGCAAAGCAATCCGAAATTCAAAGCTCGCCTCGAAACCTACGGGCTGCAACCCGTTTATCAGCCCGACACGATTCTTTCGGGCCCGGGCTTCATCACCAAGGCCAACGTCGACAAAGTCGTGAAGTACGCGGGGCAGTACCGCTGATCTTTCGCGAGCGTCCATCGCTCGCGTTTCGAAGCAGCGGCCTTTGCAATTGAGCTATACAGCCTGACAGCGCGGTTCGAACCGTATCTCGCCGATGGGGAGAACCGCGCGACCGAAGGAGACATTCGATGGGCGTCGCCAATCACTTCCACCCCAACGTACGCAAGCAGGAACGGCCCGCCGGCTCGCTGGACGAGCGCGTGCGCCGCGAATCGCGCTTCAAGCAGTTGCTCTCCCGTCCCGAGTTCGCCTCGCTGGCGGGCACCGTCATGGTGTTCGTCATCTTCGCGTTCGCCGCCGGCAACTCGGGCATGTTCAATCTCGACGGGATCATGAACTGGTCGCAAGTCGCGGCCTATCTCGGGCTCATCTCCGTCGGCGCATGCCTCTTGATGATCGCCGGCGAATTCGATCTGTCGATCGGATCGATGATCGGCTTCGCCGGCATGATGGTCGCGCTGCCCACCATGTATTTTCACTGGCCCATCGAACTGGCGATCGTCTTCGCGTTCGTGGGATCGATGCTGCTCGGCGCGCTCAACGGCTACCTCGTCATGCGCACGAGGCTGCCTTCGTTCATCGTCACGCTCGCGTTCATGTTCATCTTGCGCGGCTTGACGCTGGCCCTCTCCGTCATGTTCGCCGACCGCACGATCATTTCCGGCGTGGGCGACGTCGCGACCAAGAGCGCCTTCGCCCATGCTCTATTCCAAGGTGTGGCGTTCCATGACCTGTTCCGCTGGCTCGGCCACGTGGGCCTCGTCAAGCTGCTCGACTCGGGCGAGCCGCTCGTGCCGGGCGTGCCGAAAGTCATCGTCTGGTGGCTCGCGTTGGCTGCCGTCTGCGCATTCACGCTCGCCAAGACGCGTTTCGGCAATTGGATCTTCGCCGTCGGCGGAGATGCGAACGCGGCCAAGAACGTGGGCGTGCCCGTGCGGCGCGTGAAGATTCGCCTATTCGTGCTCACCGCCTTCTGCGCGTGTCTGTTCGCCGTGCTGCAAGTGTGCGACATCGGCTCGGCCGCCGCCGATCGCGGGCTGCAAAAGGAATTCGAAGCGATCATCGCGGCCGTCATCGGCGGCACGCTGCTCACGGGCGGCTACGGATCGGTCATCGGCGCGTGTTTCGGCGCGCTGATCTTCGGCGTCGTGCAGATCGGCATCACCTACACGAGCATCGATTCCGACTGGTTCCGTGTGTTTCTCGGGCTGATGCTGCTCGTCGCCGTGCTCTTCAACCACTACGTGCGCAGCCGTGTCGCGGCGTCGCGTTGATCGACGGAGAAAGCCATGGATCAATCCACCGACTGCATCCTCGCCCTCGAAAACGTCAGCCGCTATTTCGGCAGCGTCATCGCATTGAACGACGTCACGCTACGGCTGCGGCGAGGCGAGGTGCACTGCCTGCTCGGCGACAACGGCGCCGGCAAATCGACGCTGATCAAGACGCTCGCCGGCGTCTATCAGCCGAGCGAAGGCCAGTATCTCGTCGACGGCAAGCCCGTGCAGTTCAATTCGCCGAAGGACGCGCTCGATTTGGGCATCGCCACGGTTTATCAGGACCTCGCGCTGGTGCCGCTGCTCTCCGTCGCACGCAACTTCTTCATGGGCCGGGAGCCGAGCAAAAAATTGTTCGGATTGCTAAACGTCATGGACATCGAGACGGCCGCCGAGACCGCGCGAGCGAAACTGGCCGAGATGGGCATCGTCGTGCGCGACGCGCATCAGCCGATCGGGACGATGTCGGGCGGAGAACGCCAGTGTCTTGCGATCGCCCGTGCCATTCATTTCGGCGCACGCGTGCTGATCCTCGATGAGCCCACGGCCGCACTCGGCGTAAAGCAAAGCTTCAATGTCCTGAAGCTCATCCACAAGGCGCGCGAGCGCGGCATCTCCGTCATCTTCATCACGCACAACGTGCACCACGCCTACCCCATCGGCGATTCGTTCACGTTGCTCAATCGGGGCCGCTCGATGGGTACGTTCACGAAAGACACGATCAGCAAGGAAGCCGTGCTCGACATGATGGCCGGCGGCGCGGAAATGCAAAAGATGATTGCCGAGCTCGACGGCGCAACGATCTAACGCGGTTCACGATGCTCATTGAAGGACCTCATTCATGGCTGCTTCTCCTAC
>JBQCDS010000371.1:0-2272 GCA_051961035.1 Trinickia sp.
CCATTATCGCGACGCGCCGGTCACATTCACTTCGACGTCGCAAGCGCAGGCCGCCGGCATCGCCATCATCCCTCAGGAGCTGAACCTCGGTCCGCATCTGAGCGTGGCCGAAAATCTCTATCTCGCACGCGAGCCGAAGCGTGGGCCGTTTGTCGACACCCGCAAGCTGAACGCCAACGCCGTGCGCTGCCTGGAGCGGATCGGTTTGAACGTCGCGCCCACGACTCTCGTGGGCACGCTATCGATCGCACAACAGCAGATGGTCGAGATCGCGAAGGCGCTTTCGTTCGATGCGAGCGTGCTCATCATGGACGAACCGACATCGTCCTTGACCGAATCGGAAACCGCCCAACTCTTTCGAATCATTCAAGAGCTGCGCGCGGCCGGCGTGGCGATCCTCTACATCTCGCATCGCCTCGACGAAATGGCGCAGATCGTCGATCGGGTGACGGTCCTGCGCGATGGCCGTCACATCTCGACCGACGATTTCGCTGCAGTGACCGTGAATGAAATCGTCGCACGCATGGTGGGGCGGTCCCTCGATGACGCGTATCCGGCGCGGCAATCCGTCCCGACGCAAGAGGTGCTGCTGAGCGCGCGGGATCTGCGCCGCGACGGCGTATTCGGCCCCGTATCGTTCGAGCTGCGCAAAGGCGAGATCCTGGGCTTCGCTGGACTCATGGGGGCAGGCCGCACCGAGGTCGCCCGCGCGATTTTTGGGGCGGACCGGTTGGACGGCGGATCGATCGAGCTGCATGGCGGCCGCGTATCGATCCGGTCGCCGCGAGAGGCGATTCGCCATGGCATCGCTTACTTGTCGGAGGATCGCAAGCAAGACGGCCTCGCACTCGGCATGTCCGTCGCCGCGAACATCACGCTTTCGAACGTAGGCGGTATCTCGTCGCGCCATGGCTTCTTGCGCTTCGACGAGGAAGCCGTGATCGCGCGCCGCTATGTGCATGAATTGGCGATTCGTACGCCGTCGATCGAGCAGATCGTTCGCAATTTGTCGGGCGGCAACCAGCAGAAGGTGGTGATCGGCAAATGGCTGTACCGAGGATCGAAGATTTTGTTCTTCGACGAACCCACGCGCGGGATTGATGTCGGCGCGAAGTTCGCCATTTACGGGCTGATGGATCGGCTTGCCGCCGACGGTGTAGGTGTCGTGCTGATCAGTTCGGAGTTGCCCGAGCTGCTTGGAATGACCGATCGGATCGCTGTTTTTCACGAAGGCCGGATAACGGCCGTTCTAGAGACGAAACAAACCAGTCAGGAGGAGATCATGCACTTTGCTTCGGGGCGCACACATGCTTGAAATGACATCGGATCGTAGCCCGAGCACCGATCGCTCGGCTCGGCAGCGGCGGCGCGACCTCATCCAAAAGTTCGCGGCGCTGGGTAGCCTCGTTGCGCTCGTCATTGCATTTTCGGTCTCTAGCTCGGCGTTTTTTTCAGTCGGCAACATGATGACCCTCAGTTTGCAAGTCACGTCCATCGCCTATCTGGGCGTTGCCGCGACGTGCGTCATCATCACGGGCGGTATCGACCTATCGGTCGGCTCGGTGCTGGCGCTCGCGGGCGTGTCGGCCGCATTGCTTTCCAAGGCGGGCGTGCCGGTTCCTCTTGCCATGCTTGCCGGCGTGCTCGTGGGTGCGCTGTGCGGATATGTCAACGGTATCTGCGTCACGCGCATGGGGCTGCCGCCGTTCATTGCGACGCTCGGCATGATGCTCGTCGCACGAGGCCTGGCGCTGCAAATTACCGGAGCACGGCCGGTATCGGATTTGAGCAACGCATTCGGCGTGCTCGGCAACGGCGCGTTGTTCCGGGTTTCTCACATCGGCGCGGACGGTTTTCCGGATACGACGTTTCCGGGCATTCCCTATCCCGTGGTGATCATGGTCGTGCTGTTTATCGCGGGTGCGGTCTTGCTTGCGAAGACATCGCTCGGTCGCCATATCTATGCGGTCGGCTCCAATGCCGAGGCGGCTCGGCTCTCCGGTGTCGACGTGCGTGGCGTGACCTTGTTTACGTATGTGCTCTCCGGCGCACTGGCCGGCGTCACGGGTTGCGTGTTGATGTCGCGTCTCGTCACCGGACAGCCGAACGAAGGCGTCATGTATGAACTCGATGCCATCGCCAGTGCCGTGATCGGCGGGACATCGCTGATGGGCGGCGTGGGCACCATCTCGGGCACGGCCATCGGCGCGTTCGTCATCGGTGTTTTGCGTAACGGCCTGAACATGAACGGCGTATCGAGTTTTATCCAGCA
>JBQCDS010000372.1:0-5510 GCA_051961035.1 Trinickia sp.
CAAGAAAACGCCATCTCGAAGCTGGCAAACGACAAGGGAGTCAGACTCGATGTCTACTGGTCTGCAAAATAAAACTGCCTCGGTACCCGGCGCACGCCAGCACGCCGACGGTCCGCGCCTGCTCGCCGACATCGGCGGCACCAATGCGCGCTTCGCGCTCGAAACCGAACCCGGGGAAATTAGCCAGATTCGCGTCTACCCGTGCGCCGATTACCCGACCATCGAAGACGTCCTGAAGAAGTACCTGAAGGATACGAAGGTCGGCCGCGTCAATCATGCGGCGATCGCCATCGCGAATCCGGTCGATGGCGACCAGGTCAGCATGACCAACTTCAAGTGGGCGTTTTCGATCGAGGCCACGCGCCGCGCGCTCGGGTTCGACACGCTGCTCGTCGTCAACGACTTCACGGCGCTCGCGATGGCGCTGCCGGGCCTGACCGACGCGCAGCGCGTGCAAGTCGGCGGCGGCGCGCGCCGGCAAAACAGCGTGATCGGTTTGCTGGGGCCGGGAACGGGCCTCGGCGTCTCGGGCTTGATTCCCGCCGACGATCGCTGGATTGCCCTCGGCAGCGAAGGCGGACACGCTACCTTCGCACCGATGGACGAGCGCGAAGACATCGTCATGCAGTACGCCCGCAAAACGTGGCCGCATGTCTCGTTCGAACGTGTCGCGGCCGGGCCCGGCATCGAACTCGTTTATCGCGCGCTGGCGGCCCGCGATAAAAAGCGCGTGGCGCCCACGGTCGATCCGGCCCAGGTCGTCGAACGCGCCCATGCCGGCGACGCGCTCGCGCTGGAAGCCGTCGATTGCTTCTGCGGCAT
Organism: Trinickia sp.; assembly: GCA_051961035.1. GTDB lineage: Bacteria > Pseudomonadota > Gammaproteobacteria > Burkholderiales > Burkholderiaceae > Trinickia. The sequence continues at coordinate 823 of JBQCDS010000372.1, forward strand.
CCTCGGCACGTTCGCCGGCAACTTGGCGCTGACGCTCGGCGCGCTCGGCGGCATCTATATCGGCGGGGGCGTCGTTCTCAGGCTCGGCGATCTGTTCATGCGTTCGTCGTTCCGGCAGCGCTTCGAGGCGAAAGGCCGGTTCGAGTCCTATCTCGCCAACGTGCCGACATACATCATCACGGCCGAGTACCCGGCGTTTCTCGGTGTCTCCGCCATCTTGGCCGAGCAGTTGTCCACTCGCGCCGGCGGCGGCTCATCGGCTGTCTTCGAGCGCATCCGCCAGATGCGCGACGCGCTGACGCCGGCCGAACGCCGCGTGGCCGATCTGGCACTGAACCACCCGCGCTCGATCATCAGCGACCCGATCGTCGACATCGCCCGCAAAGCAGACGTGAGCCAGCCGACGGTCATCCGTTTTTGCCGCTCGCTGGGCTGCCAAGGGTTGTCGGATTTCAAGCTCAAGCTCGCCACGGGGCTCACGGGCACGATTCCCGTCAGCCATAGCCAGGTGCACTTGGGCGATACGGCCACCGATTTCGGCGCGAAGGTGCTCGACAACACCGTGTCGGCGATCTTGCAGTTGCGCGAACATCTGAACTTCGACCATGTCGAGCGGGCCATCGAACTGCTCAACGGCGCGCGGCGCATCGAGTTCTACGGGCTCGGCAACTCGAACATCGTCGCGCAGGACGCCCACTACAAGTTCTTCCGCTTCGGCATCCCGACGATCGCTTACGGCGACCTCTATATGCAGGCCGCATCGGCTGCCTTGCTCGGCGAGGGCGACGTCATCGTGGCGGTATCGAAGTCGGGGCGCGCGCCCGAGCTGTTGCGCGTCCTGGACGTGGCGATGCAGGCGGGCGCCCAAGTCATCGCGATCACCTCGAGCAACACGCCGCTCGCCAAGCGGGCCACCGTGGCGCTCGAAACGGACCACATCGAGATTCGGGAGTCGCAGCTGTCGATGATTTCGCGGATCTTGCACCTCGTGATGATCGACATTCTGGCCGTGGGTGTCGCTATCCGTCGCGCCGAGCCGACGGGCGAGATGAAGCAGGCCGTCGCGAAGGCCCGCTCCGCCAACACCGACGAAGCGGCGGCCGTGCTCGATTGGCTCAGCCATGGGGCGGCGTCGTCGGCGACGGATTGATGCCCGCCCAGCACCCAAAGCCAAAGGCGGCGCTGCCGCCGGTGCAATAAGGGCCACACGCGCTGGCACAGACCCGCGGTTTTCGAAGCCGCGGGTTTTTTATTGCTCGCGCCGCGTTTTTGGCTCGCACGGCGCCTATCGTCACACCAATTCGGACACGTGGAACCGTCACCGGTCGGCCCGGTTAAGTGGGACACGGGCCGAAGTCCTCCTCAAAACGTCGTTTTTTCTTCAACGTATTCGCAACAACGGTGCACGGGAAAGTGTCGCTCCTACGCAACACCGGGTCGATCGGATTCAGCGTTCGCCTCCACTGCGCGCCTTGTCTGTCAAGGGAAAGCGGGATCCGCCCCCGGAACAACTCCGTTTCAATAATCGCAATAATGAGGTGCAACTGGTGTTTGTACTAATAAGGGTACGGAGGCTAGATGCCTAGTATCGCCTCGACTGCCTGGACCCGCCGTGGCGCGAACTGCCCAAGAGGTGGAGAGTCCGCGGCAACGAAATATTCAATCCGGGTTGCTCACACTGCAACTCAACGTTTCGGAGACCTATTTGATGAAGAAATCGCTTCTCGCACTGGCCGTGATGGGCGCCTTCACGGCACCCGCCTTCGCGCAAAGCAGCGTCACGCTGTACGGCGTGATCGATGCTGGCCTGACGTACGTGAACAACGCCGGCGGCCGCCATAATTTCGCAATGCAAAGCGGCATCGTTCAGGGCAGCCGTTGGGGCCTGAAGGGCTCGGAAGATCTGGGTGGCGGCACGAAGGCCATTTTCCAATTGGAAAACGGCTACAACGTGTTCAGCGGCGGTCTGGGTCAAGGCCAGCGTGAATTCGGCCGTCAAGCCTATGTCGGTCTGTCGAACGATCGCTTCGGTACGCTGACTCTCGGCCGTCAATACGATCCGGTTGTCGACAACGCGCAAGCGACGACGTTCAACGGTCAATGGGGCGCCTTCTTCTCGCACCCCGCCGACATCGACAACACGGACAACGGCTTCCGCGTGAACAACGCGGTCAAGTACGTCTCGCCGCGCTTCGCTGGCGTTCAAGGCGAGTTGTTCTACTCGTTCGGCGGCGTGGCCGGCTCGTTCGGCTCGAACAGCACCGTGGGTGCAGGCTTGAACTACTCGGCCGGCCCGCTGTACGTTGGCGCTGGCTACTTCTACGCGAAGAACCCGGCCGGCCAGTTTAACGACGGCAACTTCACCGCCAACCAACAAGCCGGCATCTCGAAGACGTCGGGCATTTGGGGCTTGGTCGGTGTGCCGACGACGATGCAAAGCATCAGCGGCGGTGCATCGCTCGTGTTCGGCCCGGCTCAGTTCGGCGGCAACATTTCGGACGTTCGCTTCCACAACGCCAACGGCCTGCCGGGCAACACGGCTCGCTTCGACAGCTTCGAACTGTGGGGCAACTACAGCCTGACGCCGGCAACGACGCTGGGCGCCGGCTACACGTTCACGACGGGCCAGGTGGACTCGACGGGTGCTGGCTTGGGTGGTATCAAGCCGAAGTACGGTCAACTCAACGCAATCGCCGACTACCGCCTGTCGAAGCGCACGGACGTCTACGTGATGGGCGTGTGGCAGCACGCGATGAGCGGCGGCGTGACGGCAGACATCTACTCGGGCATCCTGGGCGCTGCCAGCTCGACGAGCAACCAAGTGCTCGGCCGCGTCGGCATCCGTCACAAGTTCTAAGCACAACAACCTGTCACCCGGCTGGGCTTCGGCCCGCCGGCGCAAGGTTGCGTAGCATCCTCAAAGCGCCCCTCGTGGGCGCTTTTTTTATTTGGGCGTCCGCCCGCCGCCTCCCACTGTCCCCCGGCTCTCCCGGGCCCCCGCGCCCCGCTTTCGGTACAATTGGCGCCATCCCACCGGCCGCGTCCGCTGCTATTGCGCGCCCGCCCATCCAAGCCGGTTCTTCGTCGAAGCCCATGCCACTCATGTCCAGCAACCAAGCCCTCTTCGAACGCGCCCAACGCACCATCCCCGGCGGCGTCAATTCGCCCGTGCGCGCCTTTCGCTCCGTCGGCGGCACGCCGCGTTTCGTCAAACGCGCCCAAGGCCCCTACTTCTGGGACGCCGAAGACAAGCGTTATATCGACTACATCGGCTCGTGGGGCCCGATGATCGTCGGCCATGTGCACCCGGACGTGCTCGAAGCGGTTCAGCGTGTGCTTGCCGACGGCTTCTCCTTCGGCGCACCGACCGAGGCCGAGATCGAAATCGCCGAGGAAATCTGCAAGCTCGTGCCGTCCATCGAGAAGGTACGGCTCGTCTCCAGCGGCACTGAAGCCACGATGAGCGCGCTGCGGCTCGCGCGCGGCTTCACGCAACGCAACCGCATCGTCAAATTCGAAGGCTGCTACCACGGTCACGCCGATAGCCTGCTCGTCAAAGCGGGCTCCGGCTTGCTGACATTCGGCAACCCGACGTCGGCAGGCGTGCCGGCCGACATCGCCAAGCACACCACCGTGCTCGAATACAACAACGCACAAGCGCTGGAAGAGGCGTTCGCCGCATTCGGCGATGAAATCGCGGCCGTGATCGTCGAACCCGTCGCCGGCAACATGAACCTGGTGCGCGGCAACCCCGAATTCCTGCAAGCGCTGCGGCGCCTGTGCACGCATCACGGCGCCGTGCTGATCTTCGACGAAGTCATGTGCGGCTTTCGCGTCGGGCTCGGTGGCGCGCAGGCGATGTACGGCATCGCGCCGGACCTCACGTGCCTCGGAAAGGTTATCGGCGGTGGAATGCCTGCGGCGGCCTTCGGCGGTCGGCGCGACATCATGTCGCTGCTTGCGCCGGAAGGCGCGGTGTATCAGGCGGGCACGCTCTCGGGCAATCCGATCGCCGTGGCCGCCGGGCTCAAGACGCTCGAACTCATCCAAGCGCCCGGTTTTTACGACCGTCTCACGGCACAGACGGCGCGGCTCACGCACGGCCTTGCCGACGCGGCGCGCGATGCCGGCGTCGCATTTTGCGCGGACGCCGTGGGCGGCATGTTCGGCCTTTACTTCACGGAGCAGATCCCAGCTAGCTTCGCCGATGTCTCGCGCAGCGACATCGCCCGCTTCAACGCGTTCTTCCATCGGATGCTCGACGCCGGCGTGTACTTCGCGCCGTCGGCCTATGAAGCTGGCTTCGTGTCGAGCACGCACGACGACGCGGTGATCGACGCCACGATCGAAGCGGCCCGCGGCGTGTTCGCCGCGCGCGCCGCCTAAGCCCTCGGCCCCGCCCATGTTCTCGGAAGCCGACTTCATCCATATGCAGCGCGCGCTGACGCTCGCGGCGCGCGGCATGTACACCACGACGCCCAACCCGCGCGTGGGCTGCGTGATCGTCAAGGACGGCATGGCGATCGGCGAAGGTTACACGCAGCCCGCCGGCCATGACCACGCCGAGGTACAGGCACTCAAGGACGCGCGGCGCCGCGGCCACGATCCGCAAGGCGCCACGGCCTATGTCTCGTTGGAACCGTGCAGCCATTTCGGCCGTACACCGCCTTGCGTGCACGCGCTGATCG
>JBQCDS010000373.1:0-8121 GCA_051961035.1 Trinickia sp.
ATGAGCTGCCGGTCGGCATCGATGCGTTCGGGCCGATCGCGCACGAGCACGGCATCCGTTCGCGCATCGGCTTCGAAAATCGGCAACGGAACATCGAATTGCAGCAGCTTGGGCGCAGGCGTGAGCGCCGAGGCAGCGGAAGCGGAGGACGCAGAGGAAGCAGCGGAAGCCGTGGACGCACTCGCATCCTCACGCTCCGTGCCACGCACGCGCTGTTGCAAACGTGCCGCCAGCCCCGGCGCCGTCACCGTCTGCCCGGCCAGCGCGAGCATGCGATCCGCCGCATTTTCGAATTTCAGCGGCACGGCGCGCACGACCGTATCGACGCGCGCCCGCGCGTCGTCCTCGATCTGCCGCACGGCGTCGCTGACACGATCGACATAGCTCGATGGCCCCGAAACGGTCAGCGTATTGCGCTTCGCATTCACCGAAATCGGCATGCGTGCGTTCTCCACGGCGTCGCGTTCGAGCCGCGCCTCGACATCCGCTGCCACGGCGTAGTTCAGCTGTATCGCGACCGATGCGCGGGCACTCGCCGGCTCCACATAAATCACCGCGCCGTCGTAATACCAGATGAGCCCGAACGATGCCGCAAGGACGTCCAAGAACTGCTCGGGCTGCATCTCGTAGCGGCCGGCAAGGTGCCCTTGCACGGGCGCTTCGTCTTCGATGCGCACCGGCACGTGCACGGTGCGGCTGAGGGCCGTCAGCGCATCGGCGACGCTGCTGCCGTTCGTCGAATAGAAGAACGGCCGCTGAGACAATCGCGGGGAGCTCGGCAGCGCAAGCGCCGACGAAGCGCAGCATGCGATGAACATGCCTGCGTACCACTTGCGCATCATGGCGAACCCCGCTTCTCGTTATTTTGTCGCCGCTCGCGCGGACGATGTCTTTCCGCCGGCATCGTCTTCGCCCGTCACGGGTTCGAGATTGAGCCGATAGCCCGTCGCATAGATGGACTGGACGATCCAATCGACACCGGCGCTCTTCAAGCTAGCACGCAGGCGGCTCACATACATATCGACGGAGCGGCTTTGCACGCCGGCATCCCATCCCCAAACGACGCTCATCAAATCCTGCCGCTGCACGACCGTTCCGACATGCAACGCAAGATGCCAAAGAATGTCGAACTCTTTCGTGCCGAGCCGATGCGGCTCGCTGCCGCACACGAGCGACTGGCTCGAACGATCGAGCGTGCAGCGCCCGACGATCATCTGCCGCGAGCCACCGCTCGCTTGATTCGTTCTTCTGAGCAGCACGCGAATGCGTGCGAGCAGCACCTGGCGATCGAGCGGCTTGACGAGATAGTCGTCCGCGCCTGCATCGAGAATCTTGACGATGTCGCTCTCGAGCGCATGCACGGTCTGAAAGATGACGGGCACCGTCGACTGCGAGCGCCCACGCACCCATGCGAGCAGCCGCTCGCCCGACAGGCCCGGCACGTCCCAATCGAAGATCAGCAGGTTGGCCCAATGATCGGCGAGATGATTGCGTGCATCGATGCCGTTGGAAAAGGCATCGATTTGATAGCCTTCGTCCTTGAGCCAGCTCGACAGCAATGCGCGTTGCGCTGGGTCGTCTTCGACGAGCAAGATGCGCACCGGCTTATGAAGAAGTGATTGCATTGCGTCCCTCGTTCTATTCTCGATGATCGGCGTGACGCCTGAGCGCCCGATCGGCTTCCTCTAGCGACATACGCGGCGCGCGAGCGCTCGAAGCCGCGAGCAGCGGCAGGCTCAGCACGAACGACGTCCCTTCGCCAGGAATCGATTCGGCGTAGAGCGTGCCGCCATGCAACTCGACGATTTGCCGGGCGAGCTTCAAACCAATGCCGAAACCTGTCGCGCCCGCGAGGCTCAGGCTATCGAAGTCCGTCACTTTTCGCGGTTCGCTGAGCCCCGGCAAGCCGCCCGCCCGATCGGTCACGACGATATCGGCGAATCCTTCTCGCGCTTTCAACGATACGGTGACACTCTCGCCGTGCGGCGACGCGTGAATCGCGTTATCGACGACATTCTGAAAGGCGCGCGCCACGAAGTTGCGCACGCCGCTCACCCATACCGCCGCGTTATCGGGCAGCCACAGCTGCAATGGCACGCCGCAATAGACGCCCGTTACCTCGAGCTGCGGGATGATCTGACACATCATGGCCCTCAGATCGAAACGCCGAAAATCGTGGTTCGCCACGTGTGTGGCGATCGAGGACACGATGAACTGCTCGCCGAGCGAAAGGACGTAGCGGGCCAGTTGCGCGATCTTGTCCATTCCGCCGCATTCGTCGAACGTGGCGCGATCCCCTGCTTCGAGCTGCGTGAGCGCGACGATCGAATTGAGCGGCGAGCGCAGATCGTGCAGAAGAAATCGCAGCGAGGTCGTGCGCTCGTCGAGCGAGCGGCGCAGCGGCGAGATGTCGACCACCGAAATGACGGCCTCGATGCCGGAGCGCTCTTGCACCGCTTCCGCCTTGAGCCACAGCGAGACGTTGTCGAGCTCGAGCTCGATGCCTCGCATCAGCGATTCGGTGTCGGTCGCACCCGTCGATACGATCATGTCGGCCAGCACATCGTCGATGCGCAACCCGCTCAGCAACGGCCGCTGCATGAGCTTCTCCGCACGCGCACTGGCGGAGACGATCACGCGGTCGCGCCCGAGCACGATGACGCCCCAAGGCTGTGCGTCCAGCACGGCGAGCAATTGGCCGTCGAGACCGGTAGTCAAGCGCCGCTCCGCGATCGGCCGTGTGAACGTGAATCAGGCGATTGAACCGGCGCTGCGCGGCAAGCCGAACTCGGCGTGCCCGTCATGGCTCGATCACCTTCGGCAGGAGAAGAAACAGCCGCTCCATATGGCTCTTTTGCTTGTTCTTCGTTCGAAACAGCGCGCCGATCAAGGGGATTTTCGATAGGCCGGGAACGCCCGTCACGTTATTGGAATCGTTGTCCGTTCGATAGCCCGCGATCAGCAATGCCTGCCCCTGTTCGATGAATGCCTGCGTGTTGATTCGGCTGCTCGTGACGGTAGGCAGATTGCCCACCGTATCGCTTCGGTCGATCTGACCATCCTCGATCGCGACATCGAGCTTGATTTGGGTCTTGCCCTGCTCTTCGACGACCATCGGCAGCACGCGCAGCGAAACGCCCGCGGAGACGCTGTACAGATCGGCCGACGTATAGCCCGACACCGGCACGAAAAATTGCGTCTTATTCTCCATGACGGCCTCGATATTGTCGAGCGTGACGACCTTCGGGCTCTCGTCGATATGCGCCTCGTTTTCCTGCTGCAAGGCCGATATGCGCGCCATGAGGTAACGGCCGGCATCGCCGAGCACAGCCGAAAGCGACATGCCGAGCGGGGTCGCGGCCACGCTCGAACCATCGGCGAGCGTCGTCGTATTGAACGACGGGTTGAGCGTGCCATTGTAGGTGCTTTGCGGCAACAACCCCGTTCCGCTCTGCAAATCGACATGGCTGTTGTGAGCGGTCCAATCGATGCCCAACTGCCGCAGCGCGCCATCGTCCACTTCGATGATGTGCGCCTCGATCTCGATCAAGCGGGGCTTGACGTCCAAGCGCTTGATGAGCTCGCCGTATTGATACATGCGATCGGGTAGATCGCGGATCAAGACCGAGTTCGTCCGCTGGTCAGCGGCAATCACGGGCAACGCGCCGTTCGGCGAGCCTGCTGCGGACGTATCGCCGCTACCGCTCGGTGCCGCCGCGATGGCCGCCAGCGCGGGAGACGGCTTGCCCGTCAAGCCGCCGAAGATGCCGCCTTGCGCGCCGTTCGGCAGCGGCGGCATGAGATAGCCGCGTTGCGACCCGTTGCTTCCGTCATTGCCGCCGCCGGAGCCGTTCGCGCCCGGAAGGGCGGGGACGCCCCCGACGTCCGCCATGGGCGACCTGCGCGTCATGTTGCCGATCGTCGAGCCCGATCGCCCACCGCCCGAACCCGATGCGCCGCCTCCGCCCGATTGCTCGTCGGGGTGATAGAGGCCTCGCAACACGCTGGCCACACCCTGGAGCGTGACGGACGAGCCGTCGACGTCGATCGATCGATCCTCCGCCCACGCATGGTAGAGCGGAAAGACGCGCACCTCGGTGCCGGCGCGCCGCGCCGCGTTCGCATCGAGACGCCTTGCCACATCGGAGACCATCTGCACATAGCGCGGCGGCCCGTTGACAAGCGCCGTGCCCTGCGCATCGTTGTAAGTGATCGGAAAGCGCGGATCCTCGATGCCCATTTCGCTGAGCGTATCGCGTAGGGATTCGATGCTGCCCGAGTTGAGCTGCAACAGTGCGCTCTTCATATCGGATGCCGACGTGATAGAAAGCAATTGGCCGTCGAAGTACCAGACGAAGCCGAACGATGCGGCAAGCGTATCGAGAAACTTCTGCGGCGCGAGCGTGAATTTGCCGGTAAACGAGCCGGTCACGTCACTGCCGATATCGGCGGGAATTCCCTGGCTCGCCGCAAAATCGCGCAAGACATCCTTGATGTCCTTGCCTTCCGCCGAGTAATTGACGACGCTCGTCTTCCAATGAACCGTTGCGCCCACGGCAGGCAACGCCGTGCACAGCCAGGCAAACGCAAATACAGCGGCGGCGACCTTACAAATCCGGTTCATAGAAAGCAAGCCTCGATTCAGCGTCGATTGAGCGTTGGGCAAATAGTTGAAGGAACGCATACCTTGCGTCAAGGCGCATTGCATAATGTGCGGGCGTCGCTTCCGACCGATGGACGAAACTTCGCATCGGCACCTTCGATATCGCTGCTGCGCGGCATGCTCGATCGTGCTCGTGCGAATGCGATCGAGACATGCCGTGCGCGGAAACAGCGATGATTCGAGTCGTCAACCCACAGCTTTTTTTTCGTTGCGAGCACAACTTCATAGCCTTCCGTCATGAATACTCCACACACCTTTCGTGACATCACGCGCGAAATTCTCGATCTAATCGACCTCAAGCGGACCTTCACCGATATCCATATCGAACAGGACCGCCCCATCATGCTCAAAACGCCGCGCGGCTGGCACCCCGTGAGCGACGAGCCCGTCCTGCTCGAGGAAATGGTGCCCACCCTCGCGGCCATCGACGAAGACTGGCAAGCCAAGGTGCAGCACGGCGCGATCGATCGCCCGTTCGTGCTCACGCGGTGCAGGCTGCGCTGCCATATCTACCGCAGCGGCGGCGGCCGGCACATCGCGATTTCGATTCGCCGCCTGCCGTTGCAGCCGCTGCCGCTCGAAAAGCTAGGACTGCCCGCCTACATCAAGAACATGACGGACAGCACACGCGGCCTCGTGCTCGTTACCGGGCCCACCGGGTCGGGCAAGACGACGACGATCGCTTCCCTGCTCAACCACCTCAACGTCACCCGCAACAGCCATCTGATCACGATCGAAGAACCGATCGAGTACGTCATCGAAAGCCGCCAATCGATCGTCTCGCAGCGCGAAGTGGGAACGGACACCCCCACCTTCTCGACCGGGTTGCGCGAGGCGCTGCGACAAAAGCCCGATGTCATCATGGTTGGCGAAGTGCGCGATCCGGAGACAGCCGAAACGGTGCTGCACGCCGGCGAATCGGGCCACCTCGTGCTGGCGACCATGCATACGAGCAGCGCATTGAGCACGCTCACGCGATTGCTGTCCTTCTTTCCGCCCGAGCAGCGCGAACGTCACGCCGCCTCGCTTGCCGATTCGCTGATCGGCATCGTTTGCCAGAGCCTCGTGCCCACTGAAGACGGCGAGGATCTGGTGCTCGCAAGCGAGCTTCTCTTCAACAATCAGCAGCAGATCAGCAAGCTGCTGTTCGACCCGGGCCGGCTACATCTCGTGGCCGACGCCCTGCGCCGCAAGGAAGACAACCTCTCGCGCTCGCTCAACGATCACTTGGCGAGCCTCGTCAAAAAGCGCGTCGTGTCCGCACGCGACGCCATGCGCGTCGCTTATAACCGCATGGAGTTGCACGAGATGCTGAACTCCGGCGCGCCGTATTGACGATGTCGCTTCGCTGCGCCCGGCGCCGCTGGCCCGGGCGTTCGAGCTTGGGGCGTTCTTTGCGGCCAACGGGCGCCTTTTTCCGGTGACGTACGTGCCGCGCCGGCATCAAGCACGGCGGCGCGGCACGTACGCAGTACTTCGTTGCCTGCCCTACTCGGCATCGGGCTTCAGAGCCTCGTGCAGCGCCTCCGCGTCGCTGACGAGCGTCATCAGATTCACCTGGTACTGGTTCAACTCAAGCTTGCGCGCATTGAATTTCGCCTCGATTTCCGGGGGCACTTTGCTGCCTGCCTTGGCGAAGATGCCACTCACCTCGGCCTTGAGCGCGTTCAGGTTGTGCATCGCGCCGATTAGCTCGCTCTTATAGCTTTCCAATATCGCGCGGCCCCTTTCCAGCGTCGCTTGATCGATTACGCGCGGAGGCGTAGGCAGCGGCTTCCTCAGTATCGGAACCGCGCTATCGATCCACCCTTCGATCTGGGTACGCAGCGGCGCAGGAGCGGGCGAACCGCGCCCACTCGCCTGCGCCGATGCGCTCGCGGGTGATGACTGCGTTGGCTGCGTTGGACGCGATAGCTGTTGTGAACTCGCCTCATTCGGCGGTGCAGCGGGCCGACGCGCGTGCGACGTCGAATTGGTCGAACCGGCCGAAGCGCGCGCGGACGATGCCGGCGGCATGCCCCATTCGGGCGGCATGCCCTGTTCCGGCGGCGTGCCCGGAAAGGCCTGCGGTTCGGATGGCGCCGGCTGTGCTCCAAATGCGTGCGGCATGGCCCCTTGGGGCGGCATATCGAGGGAGCCGTGCGCAGGCGCCGAAGCCGGCTGCGAATTCACCGGATAGGGACGCGGGCCAAAAAACCGCTCAAGACCGCGCCCGATCATGGGCTGGAACTCCAACATCCACCGGAGCGCACGTGCGCCGCCGAATCCGGCGCTCGCGAGCCCGCCCATGAGGTCGGCCATCAGTCCGACGAGCGATGATCTACGTCGCGCCGAGCGCGAATATCCGAAGCTCGACGCTTGCGGATAGGGCCGTTCCGGTAACTGCGCATTCAACCGGAACGATGACCGTCGATTCGCAATATCTCCGACCTGCGCCGCGAGGCCGCCCAGCTCTGCCGCAGCGCTTCCAACCCGTGCCGCCGCACGATCGAGTCCCGCAAAAATGGTATCGCTGGCGCCGGATACCCTCGACGAGCGACTCGGCCTGGCCGACGGCTGCGCGGTTTCGGCGCTGGGTTGTCCAGCGTAAGCGTCCCAATCGACGTGCGGTTCCGCTGCACCCGCGGTATTTGCCGGTCTAGTCATCGCGATTTTCCGCCGCTGGCGGCCCTCTCCGAGAGATAACAACGAGTATCTCGCGCCGCGAAGCGTTTCCGTACCGCCGCTGCGCAGTCGAAGCCGGAAATGCGAACCCGCGCTGTCGCGGTACGCGGCCTCCAATCGAACCTATTGCCTCCATCAGCGAATGCTCAGTAGTACGTATTAACCGTCCATCCCCAGACGATCGGCGAATTGGGCACAGCGTTAGCGGTACCCCACGGATAGCAGTAGCTGCTAGTCCATGGCGTCCCGGGGCCCAAGTACATGGCCCACTGCGTATGCACCTCGACCTGGTAATCGCCTGCCGGCACGGCCACCAAAACCGAATTGTTGATTCCCCCGGAATCGGCCACGAGCGTCGGGCTCTGCGCAGCGGCTTGTCCCTTCTGAACTCTGCTGCTGTCGTAGACATAGACCTGTTGCGCGAGCTGTGCCCGATAATTCCCTTCGCTACCGTCTGCTTGGCATACGCCATCGTTCATGTGCGCCCAAGTCGATACCGAGATCATCCCCGGGTTATCCAATGTTCGGTTGAACGTGCGCGTATAGGTGTAAGTGCCGGTACCGTCGAGCGCGAACGGCGGTGCGGTGTAGTTATTCGACGGCGGCCCGCTACAGGTTGGATAGTCCGCCGCACCGGGCGATGCCATCAAAATTTGGCAGCCGGTCGAGCTGGTGCCGGGCACCACTTCCGACTGTGCCCGCCACACGCCGTTTCGACACGAGAGCACGCGCCCGGCGGCGTCGGTCGTCACTGCCGTCTGATTGGCGGAGACATCGCTCGCCGGGGTGTTCGG
>JBQCDS010000374.1:0-5826 GCA_051961035.1 Trinickia sp.
CGAACTATGGCGTCACGGTCCTCACGCACGAAGCCGCCCACCAATGGTTCGGCGATTTGGTGACGCTCGACTGGTGGGACGATGTCTGGCTCAACGAATCGTTCGCCACGTTCTTCGAAAACAAGACGAAGATCGCGTTCTTTCCGGACCGGTTCACTCTGGCAGGGCAAGTCAAAAACAAATATCAAGTGATAGCCGACGACCTCACATCGTCGTCATACCCTGTTCAGCCCAATTTCAATGCGTGGGCATCGAATGACTTCGTCATCAATGCAGCCTCGTTCGTCTATGACAAGGGGGGCCAAGTGCTGAAGATGATCGAGGGGTACCTCGGCGAAGACGTCATGCGCAAAGGACTGCAGCAATATTTGACAGACTATTCGTTCGGTAACAGCACCCCGAAGCGGCTCTGGGACGAACTCGGCCGCGCAAGCGGCCAGCCGATGAACGCGATCGGCGACAGCTTCGTACGCCAAACGGGCGTGCCGCTCGTATCGATCGAAACGCAATGCGACCTGACAAGCGATCAGACGGTGGTCTCGCTCAAACAGCAGCCGTTCCCAAATCAGAATGCCTATCCTGGCACGCAGTGGACGATTCCGCTAACGCTGGCTTACGGCAACGGGCTCACCAACCGCAAGGCGGTTGCGATGTCGAATACGACAATGCAAGTGCGGCTCGCCGGCTGCGGTGCCGTGCTGGCCGATCCGAGCGGGCAGGACTATTACGTCGTCAACTACGGCGATAATGCGTGGGGCCAATTGCTCGCGCAGCGCGGCGCATTGCAAGATCCGCCGAGACTGACGAATCTGAAGCTCGAAGCGCATTTGCTCGTCAGCGCCGGATTGGCCGACCCATCGCGCGAACAGAGCATCAATTCGTTGGCGCTTGTGCCGAGCGTCGCGGCGCGGATGATGTTGCTCGATCGCACGCAGCAGGAACCGGTCGTCCGTCGGATGCCGTTCTATCAAGGGCAATTGAAAGCCAAGGCAAAGCGACAGCCGAAGGCGAATTAACCGGTATCAATGGCACCAAGCTGTATCGACCCAGCGTGCCACGCGCTGAAAGAACACCTCAGCGCGCGGCACGCGCCGTCACCGCTTCCTGCGCGGTGCGCCAGGCGTCGTAGTCGGCACGCGTCCACTCGAGCTCCAGCCCGATGCGGCGCGTGCCCTCCCGAATCTTGGGCTTATGCAGCGCAAGCGTCAGTGTTTCCAACGCCGGCCATTGCGTAAAGGACAAAGTCGCAAGTTCGACGGCCAACGTTTCGAGCAGCCGCGTATGAGGCTTCTCGGCGAGGAACGTCGTGACTTGCTGGCAATAGCGTTCGTAGTCGATCCACTCATCGGCCGCCTCCGACGGCATGCATCGGTAGCCCAGGCGTGCATCGACGACGACAGGTTGCGGTGCGGCGTACTCGTGCGCGTGGATGCCCACCCGTGTATGGGCGATCAACTCGTCGACGAATACATGCCAACCGCGACCACGGCGCGCAGCGGCCGCTTCCTGCAACAGCAGGTCGCGGACGGCAAAGGGCTCGGCCGGTTTCACGATACGATCGGCGCAGCGGCATCGGTGAGGATGCGCAAGAAGTAATCGGAGAAGCTGCGGCGCACGATTAGCTCGAAGGTGTCGTCGGCGGTTGGCACGATAACGATCGGTGCCTTGAAGTAATGGCTCTGCGCGCATTGCCCGCGTTTGAACGCGCTGCGATGCAGATCGAGCGGACAACCGCGCGAAATCACATCGCGCACACGCTCTCCGCTCACTTCAAGCACGGTGTAGCCGCTGCCCACATCCACCACCGAAGCGTACAGCGCACCCAACGCCGTGCGCAGCTTTCCCTCCAGCTCAGGCGTGCGCGCCTGGTCGGACCGCACAAGCCACTCGTCCGGGCCGAGCCACAACGCGTCATACCCGTTGCCCTGCGCGACCGTGTTCGCCTTGCTCGGCAGTCGAGCACCGATCACGCTTTCGATCGCGGCGATGAATGCACCATCGTTCGCATCGCCGCGCACATTGACGAGCTCGAGGAACGGCCGCTCGAGCACGCGGAATAGCTTCGATTGCTGCGCCCGGCTCGCATCGAGCAACGCTTGGGCGCCGATCATCGGCGATTCGAGGCGCGCGCCTGTGCCGGCCACGGCCGTATTGGTTCTATTCTCATTCCACATGCTGACGCACTCCTTCGACATCGTAGAAGACAGGGCTCGAGATCGTCGCCGCCATCGATTTGCCGTTCAAATCCACCGATACTTTCTCGCCCATCTTGCCGAGGCCACCTTTCACGACGGCCATCGCTATCGAGCGCTTCAAAATCGGACTGTAGTAGCTTGATGTCACATGGCCGAGCATCGGCACCGGGCTTTCGGCGACTTGATTCTGCGCGGGCCCGCTCACGCCATGCGGCAAGATCTGGCTACCTTCGGGCAAGACGTACGAGGGATCGTCGGTTAGCAGTCCTACCAATTGCTTGCGCCCTTCCTTCGCCGTGTCCGAACGCGTCAGCGAACGCTTGCCGAGGCAATCCTTGGTCTTGGCCACGAGCCCGCCCATACCGAGATCGAACGGCGTCATCGATCCATCCGTATCCTGACCGACGATGATGTAGCCCTTCTCGGCGCGCAACACGTGCATCGTTTCGGTGCCGTACGGCGTAATGTCGAACTCCTCGCCGGCGGCCATCAAGGCTTCCCACACGCCGCGGCCGGCATTGGCTGGCACGTTCACTTCATAAGCAAGCTCGCCGGAGAAGCTGATTCGCATCACGCGCGCGGGAACATCGGCTACCGTGCCTTCCCTTAACGACATTAACGGAAACGCCTCGTTCGAAAAATCGATGTCGCGGCAGACTTTGCGCAGTACCTTGCGGCTGTTCGGGCCGACCACGGCGAACGTCGCGAAGTGGTCAGTCACCGACGTCATGCGCACCTTCATGTCCGGCCATTCGGTCTGCACCCAGCGCTCGAGCCAGGTCAGCACGCGGGCCGCGCCGCCCGAGGTGGTCGACATCAGATAGTGTTGCTCGCCGAGCCGCACCGTCACGCCGTCGTCGAACACCATGCCGTTTTCGTCGAGCATAAGCCCGTAGCGGCACTTGCCCACCTCCAGTTTCGACCAAGGGTTCGTGTAGACCCAGTTGAGCAGCTTCGCTGCATCGGGGCCTTGGACGTCGATCTTGCCGAGCGTCGAGGCATCCATGATGCCGACGCTCGTGCGAACCGCCAGACATTCGCGCGCGACGGCCGCGTGCAGATCTTCCCCACCCTTCGGGAAATACCAAGGACGCTTCCAATTTCCGACGTCCTCGAACATCGCGCCATGTTCGACGTGCCACTCGTGAATGCAGGTCTTGCGGATCGGATCGATGAAATCGCCGATTTCGCGGCCCGCGATCGCACCGAACGTCACAGGCGTGTAGTTCGGCCGGAATGTCGTCGTGCCCGTCTCGGGAATCGTCTTGCCGAGCGCTTGCGCCAAGATCGCCATGCCGTTGATGTTGCCGAGCTTGCCTTGATCGGTGCCGAAGCCCATCGCCGTATAGCGCTTCACGTGCTCCACCGATTCGAAGCCTTCGCGCGCGGCCAACAAGATATCCGCCGCCGAGACGTCGTTCTGGAAATCGACGAACTGCTTCGGGCCGCGGGTGGCGCGCTCCTGGCTACCAACGAGCCACAGCGGCATCAGCGGCGTTTACATGATTTAGGCGATTTGCGGCGAGACCGGACGCGCGGCCGACTTGAATCCGAGCGAGTGCGCCGCTTCAACCCCGGCGTCGAGCGCCAGGCGCAGCCCGCGCGCCAGGCCGAATTCACCGGCTGCCGCGCCTACGCTCACTTCGGCTTGCATGCCCTTGCCCGGTACGAAGCACGCCTTCTCGTCATGCCAATGCGCCTTCCCGCCCGATTGCGCGAACAGGTGCAGCACGGGGCTCCATCCGCCCGACATCGCCACGAGATCGCAAGACAGCGTGGCGACGTGTGCGCCCACCACGCCCTTGGAGAATGACGCGACTTCGACGGACGACACGTTCCACTTGCCCCGTGCCTCGCTCACCACCGCACCGGCCATCACCACGACGCCTTGACGGCGCGCGGCAGCGGGCAACGACCCGTCGCTCTGCGGACGCGGATCGACAACGGTCACTTTCGCGCCGGCGGCCCTCAGATCGAGCGCGCTCTGATAGCCGTCGTCATTGTTCGTGAAGACGACGGCCTCGCGCCCAGGCAGTACGCCATAGCGTTGGATATAGGTGGATACGGCCGACGCCAGCATGATGCCGGGCAGATCGTTGTTGCCGAATACGAGCGGCCGCTCATGCGCCCCCGTCGCCAAGATCACGCGTTTGGCGCGAACCTTCCAAACGAGTTCGCGCGTGCCCTTTCGCATCGACACCGGCAGGTGATCGGTCAAGCGCTGCACGACCGTGACCAGATTGTGATCTTGATAGCCGAACGCGGTGCTGCGCGACAAGATCTTGACTTCGGGCATCTGCGACAGCGAATGTTCGATCTTCTCGACCCATTGCATGGCGCTCTTGCCGTCGATTTGCGCGCGGCACGAGAGCAGCGAGCCGCCCAGTTCGCGTTGGTCGTCCACCAGAATCACGCGTGCGCCCGCGCTGCCGGCCGCATGCGCCGCCGCCAATCCGGCAGGGCCGCCGCCGACGACGAGCACGTCGCAGTGCGCGAAGCATTTGTCGTAGCGATCGGCATCGCGCGTGTCGGGCGCCTTGCCCAGGCCGGCGGCCTCGCGAATTTTCTCTTCGTACTTGGGCCACATTTTGCGCGGCCACATGAACGTCTTGTAGTAAAAGCCGGCCGGAATGAAGCGAGCGATCTTTTGATTGATCGCGAGCCGATCGTTCTCGAGCGAAGGTTCGGCATTGACGCTCTTCGCCACGAGGCCTTGATAAAGCTCGATCTCGGTCGCGCGTGCGTTCGGCACGCTATACGCCGCGCTTTCGAGCTGAACGATTGCGTTCGGCTCTTCGACGCCGGCCGTCACGACGCCGCGCGGCCGGTGATATTTCCAGCTACGCGCGACGAATCGCACGCCGTTCGCGAGCAGTGCGGAGGCAAGCGTGTCTCCCTGATAGCCCTGGTACGTGCGCCCGTTGAACGTGAACGTGAGCGGAATCGCGCGATTGACGCGCCCGCCGGTGCTCAGGCGATCTTTTTGATTGCTCATTTATTTGCTCCCTTGCGTGCTTTTGCCCGCGGCCGGAACCGGCGCGCTGCCGGCAGGCGCCGTCTCGCCACCGAATGTTTCGTAGCCCTGGAACGCGTACGTGACGGTATCGCGCGTCGCCATGAACCAGCGGCGGCACCCCTGCGTATGCAGCCATTGTTCGCGATGAACGCCTCGCGGGTTGCTACGCATGAAGAGGTAATCGCCCCACTCGCGATCGTTCAGTTTCTCGGGCTCGCGCGGGCGAGCAATGTCGGCTTCCCCGCCGCACGAGAATTCGCTTTCGGCGCGCGGCCCGCACCAAGGGCATTCGATCAACAGCATGTGAGTCTCCGTGTGGCAGGCGTGTTAGTGCGCGACGGCAGCAGCGCCGTGTTCGTCGATGAGGTGGCCCGTGTAGAAGCGGTCCAGCGAAAAAGGCGCGTTCAGGGGATGGGGCGCATCGTTGGCGATCGTATGCGCGAAGGCCCAGCCCGAACCCGGCGTGGCTTTGAAGCCGCCCGTCCCCCAACCGCAGTTGAAGTACAAACCCTTCACGTCCGTCTTGCTGATGATCGGGCAAGCGTCGGGCGAAACGTCGACGATGCCACCCCACTGGCGGTTCATCCGAACGCGCGAGAACACGGGGAACATTTC
>JBQCDS010000375.1:0-2570 GCA_051961035.1 Trinickia sp.
CTCTTCCGATCTAATAGTAGAAGCGATTGTTGTCGTTCCCCGTCGCAGGGATGGCGGGCGTGCTCGGGTACGTCGCCGGAAAAGGGTCGTATCGTGCCCGTTGTAAAAGACGGCGGCCAGATGCAACCCGCCATACACATATCCATCGGTGCACCTTCGTGGCGCACCTATGAGATGCAGCATAGTCACGCCATGCACCGCTTTCCCCTCCCACGGCGGGAGGGGACGCTGAAAATGGCACTTGCCTTAGGCGCCCTCGAGTAGGCCCAGGATCCCGTGCACGAGCAAAAACGCAGCGCCCGCCGCCCAGCCGGTGGCGTGATGTGCGAAGCGGCAAAGCGCGGTTAGCGATGCGTCGTCGGCGCGGCGGCGATAACCCTGGGCGCCTCGTCAACCTGGCGAAAGATCAACGCGGCCAAGAGGGTGATGCCGCCCACGCAGACGAAGCTCATGCGAAAGCCGACGATGCCCGATCCCCACTGATCGGAAAACAGCTTCACGAGCGTGCCGCCGATCGATACGCCCAATCCCATCGCCAGCATCTGCACCATCGAGAATAAGCTGTTGCCGCCCCCCGCGTCTTCGTGCGAGAGCCCCTTGAGCGTGACGCTGTTCATCGCCGCGAACTGCATCGAATTGGCGGCACCGAAGACAGCGAGCACGACGATCGCGATGATCGTCGGCGTGCTGCGGGTGATCAACGCGAATGCGACGATCGATCCGCCGACGATCAGCGTATTCACCAACAAGAACGTGTCGTGACCGTAGCGGCGGATCAACGGCGCGATCCATCGTTTGGCCACCGTGCCGGACAGCGCGGCGGGCAACATCATCAAGCCGGAGCGCAGCGGCGCGTAGCCGAGCTGCAATTGCAGCAACAGCGGAACGAGAAACGGCACCGCGCTCGATCCGATTCGGCACACGAGATTACCGATTAGCCCGACGCTGAAATTGGGCTCGCGAAACAGCGATAGCTTGAATAGCGGATTGCGCCGGCTGCGGGCGTAGGGCACATACGCCAGCGCGGCGGCAAGCCCGAGCACGAACAATCCAGCGGACCACGCAGCGCGGTGCGATTGCGCGGGCGCATCGACGGCGAGTGAAAACGCGATCATGCAGAGCGAGAGCAGCGCGCAGCCTACCCAATCGAACGGCGGCGCGCCTGTGCCGGTCGAGCGCGGCAAGTAACGGTGGACGGCGAACATCCCGACCGCGCCGATCGGCACGTTGATCAAGAAGATCCAATGCCACGAAATCGCTTCGACGAACCAGCCGCCGAGCGTCGGCCCGACGATCGGCCCCACTTGTCCGGCCACGGAGATCATCGCGAGCGCCGATACGTATTGCTCGCTGCTGACGCTGCGCAAGACGGCGAGCCGGCCGATCGGCAGCAGCATCGATCCGCCCACACCCTGCAGGACGCGCGCCATCACGAGTTGCCCGAGCGTATGGGCGCTCGCGCAGCACAACGAGCCGATCACAAAAATCAGAATCGCGCAGAAGTACACGCGACGCGTGCCGAAACGATCGGCCAGCCAGCCCGACGCGGGTGTGATCGTCGCCATCGTCAGCGTGTAAGCGACAATCGCCCACTGCATCACGAGCGGACGCACACCGAGGCTGTGCGCGATGGCCGGCAATGCGGTGTTGACGATCGTCGTGTCGAGCGCCTGCATGAAAAAGCCAGCGGCGACGATCCACAGCAGCGCGGTATGAGAGGAATCCTTGCTCATCGGAAGTCGTTCAAGTTCGTGGCCGAACCGCCTATCAAGGCTCTTTGCGGCGAATACGCCGAACCACGCGCAAGGCAATCGTTGAAAACCCGAATATCATATTGGAATCGGTTTCGATCGAGAACCCCACTAGCGACATTGACTGTTATCGGCATTTCCGATAACCATCGCCATCATGCTCAATCCTATTTGGTTAAAGACGTTTGCCACCGTCTCGGCGTGCCATAGCTTTACGGAGGCGGCGCGTCAGCTAGGCCTGACGCAATCGAGCGTGAGCGAGCATATTCGCCGCCTCGAAGCGTCGATCGGGCGGCGCTTGTTGGTGCGCGACACGCATTCGCTCGCGATGACGCCCGACGGCGAGGCGATGCTCGCGCATGCCGGCGTGATCCTCCAAGCGCTGAGCCGCGCCGAGTCGCAATTTCGCGGGCCGCGGTTGAAGGGCCGAGTGCGTCTCGGTTCATCGGACGACATCGCTCAAGGCCCCTTGCCTACCGTGTTGGCGGCGTTTCGCAACGCGCATCCCGATGTCGAACTGGAAATCGTCATCGGCATGACGGGCCGCCTCTATGAGTTGCTCGATGCGGGCGCGATCGATCTATTGATCGGCAAACGGCGGCTCGGCGATAAGCGCGGGGTTCCGCTGTTCTCCGGGCGGCTCGAATGGCTCGCACGGGCGGGCACGCGTGTCGATCTCGACCAGCCGTTGCCATTGATTCTGGTGGCGGAGCCAAGCGTGACGCGCGCCGTCGTGCTCGATGCGCTCGCCCAGACCGATTTTCGTTGGCAGATCGTCTGCACGAGCCGCAGTCATTCCGGCTGTATCGCCGCGGCGCG
>JBQCDS010000376.1:0-4705 GCA_051961035.1 Trinickia sp.
GACGATCGCCAAGAGCTGCGCGAAACGATGTCCCAACTGCAACTGCCCGACGGCATGAGCATCATTGCGCGCACGGCCGGCATCGGCCGCAGCGCCGAAGAGCTGCAGTGGGACTTGAACTACCTGATGCAGTTGTGGCGCGCGATCGAAGCGGCGTCGCAAAGCGGCCATCCCGGCCAGCCGATGCTGATCTATCTGGAATCGAGCCTCGTCATCCGGGCGATCCGCGACTACTTCCAGCCCGACATCGGCGAAATCCTCATCGATACGACCGAAATCCATGATCAGGCCCGCGCCTTCATGGATATCGTCATGCCCGATAATGTCGGAAAGGTGAAGCGCTACCACGACGACGTGCCGCTGTTCTCGCGCTTCCAGATCGAGCATCAGATCGAGACCGCCTACTCGCGCACGGTGCCGCTGCCCTCGGGCGGCGCGATCGTCATCGATCACACCGAAGCGCTCGTCGCGATCGATGTCAATTCGGCGCGCGCGACCAAAGGCGCCGACATCGAGGAAACGGCCACGCGCACGAACCTCGAAGCCGCCGATGAAGTCGCCCGCCAGTTGCGTCTGCGCGATCTCGGCGGCCTGATCGTGATCGATTTCATCGACATGGAATCGGCCAAGAGCCAGCGCGAAGTCGAGCAGCGCCTGAAAGACGCGCTCAAGCACGACCGCGCACGCGTGCAAATGGGCAAGATCTCGCGCTTCGGTCTCATGGAGCTTTCGCGCCAGCGCCTGCGCCCCGCTTTGTCGGAAGGCAGCCACGTCACGTGCCCGCGCTGCAACGGCACGGGCCATATCCGCGATACGGAATCGTCCGCGCTGCAAGTGCTGCGGATCATCCAAGAAGAAGCGATGAAGGAAAACACCGCGGCGATCCACTGCCAGGTGCCGGTTGAAGTCACCGCCTTCCTGCTGAACGAAAAGCGCCAGGAAATCAACAAGATCGAGTCGCGCTTCAAGGTGGGCGTCGTGCTCATTCCGAACAAGCACCTCGATACGCCGCACTACAAGCTCGAGCGCCTGCGCCACGACGATTCGCGCCTGGACGAACCGCGAGCCTCGTGGAAGATGGCCGAGGAAGCCGCTCGCGAGCTCGAATCGGAAACGGCCTATAGCAAGCGCGCCGAAGAAGTGAAACCGAAGCAGGAAGCCGCCGTCAAGGGCATCACGCCCGAGCGGCCCGCCCCGAGCGCACCGGTGCGGCCGCAAGCCGCGCCTGCACCGGCTGCGGCCGAGCAGCGCACGGGTGGATTCTTCGGATGGATCAAGAATCTGTTCGGCGCCAAGCCGGAAACGCCGGCGGTGGCACCTGAGCCCGTCCAACCGGTACGCCCGGCGCGTGCCGAACGCGGCGAGCGCCAAGAGCGTGGCGGCGATCGCAACCGGAACCGGCGCGGCGCGGGCGGACGCGAAGGCGCGGCCCGAGCCGAATCCGCTGTCGGCGGGCGCACCGGCGGGCAACCGTCGCAACGTCCGGCGCGCGAGCCGCGCGAAGGCCGGGAAGGCCGCGGCGAGGCGCGCGAGCGCGGACAAGAGCGTGCCGAGGTAGCTGAAGTTGCGACGCGCGGCGAGCGTCAAGAACGCCAAGAGCGGCGCGAACGTGGCGACCGGGCCGAGCGCGTGGAGCGTGGCGAACGGACTGAGCGCGGCGAACGCGGCGAACGAGCGGAGCGTGGCGAACGGCCGGAACGCGCCGAGCGCGCCGAGCGCGTGGAGCGCGGTGAACGTGCAGAGCGTGGCGACGCTGCCGAGCGCGGTGAACGTGCAGAGCGTGGCGACGCTGCCGAGCGCGGCGAACGCGGCGAGCGTCAACAACGCCCCGAGCGCGGCGAACGCCGTAAGCCGCAAGGCGAGGTAGCGGCGGAAGCCACCGCCCGCATCGACGCGCAAGCGGCGGAAAGCGCAGTGGCAACCGGCGTTCCCGCCCCGGAACTGGACACCGCCGCGCGCGACGGTGAAGAGCGCCGTCGCCGCCGCCGCGGTCGTCGCGGTGGCCGTCGCGAGCGCGAGGAAGAAGGCGTGAACGCCACGCTGGCTGCCGACGTGGCCGAAGCCGAAGGCGCCGCGGCCGCCGTGCCGCCGCAAGCTGCGCCAGCGGTGGACGCAACGAGCGAACCGCGCGAACCGGCTCTTGTCCGTGAAGCCGCGGCTGAACCGCGAGAGCAGGACGTCGTGGTGACGCCGGTGCCGGCACCGGCACCTGTCGCCACGCCGCTGCCGGAAGCTCCCGGCATCGCGGCGGTGGCTCCCGCAGCGCCGACGGAGCCGATCGCTCCGACCGAGCGCACCGAGCCCGTCGCAACGGCCCCAAGCCAGGCCGAGCCAGTGCCCGTCGAGCAGCCCACGGCCGTTCCGGCCGCTCCCGCGGCGCCCGCGCCGGTTGCCGCGGAGCCCGAGTCGACCCTCGCGCATGCAATCGAATCGGCCCCCGCTCAGGCCCCTATCGCCGAAACCCCGCCCGTTGTTTCGACGGAGCCGATCGTAAGCGCGGCATCGGCCCCTGTCGAAGCCGCAAGCGCGGCAACCGAGGTCGGACAACAGCCAGTGGACGTCGCAGCCGCGGCCAAGACGAGCGCTCGCGCGAACGGCCTGGCGGCCGCCGATCTGCGGCCGATGCTGGAATCGGCCGGCCTTGTTTGGGTCGGCACCGACGCCGACAAGCTGCGGGCCGCGCAGGAAGCCGCCGCGCAAGCGCCGGCGCCCGTGCGCGTGCCCCGAGAGCGCAAGCCGCTGCCGCCGGCAGATCCAACCCCGATGCAGCAAGGCGAAACGCATCGGGACGCATAAGGCGCGCATACCCCGTCAGCCAGGCGCCGCGCCTGGCAACGCGAGAAGCCCGCCCTTCGTGGCGGGCTTTTTTTATGCGGTTGTCGATATGCGTCGCGTTTTAGGCATTATCCGCATCATTGGGCGGGCGATGCCCGCCACCGGCGAGCCGTTCGGATAGAATGGGTCAAGCCCGCTTCCCGCTTCATCATGTCTCGACGCATCATTCCCGTTGCCACCGTCGGCGCGATCCCCGATTTCGCCGGCACACCGCTCGCCGCGCGCGGCACGCTAACCGATGCGCTCGCGAGGCCGCTGCGCGATTTGCGCATCTCCGTCACCGATCGCTGCAACTTCCGCTGCGTTTATTGCATGCCGCGCGCGGTCTTCAACCAGGACTACCCCTTCCTGCCGCACAGCGCGCTACTGACGTTCGAGGAAATCGAGCGGCTCGCACGCGTGTTCGTCGCGCACGGCGTCGATAAAATCCGCCTCACGGGCGGCGAGCCGTTGCTGCGCAAGAACATCGAACGCCTCATCGAGCGGCTGGCGCTGCTCACCACGCCGGATGGCCGGCCGCTCGATCTCACGTTGACGACAAACGGCTCGCTGCTCGAGCGTAAGGCCCGCAGCCTCAAGGATGCGGGATTGACGCGCGTCACCGTCAGCCTCGATGCGCTCGATGACACACTGTTCAGGCGCATGAACGACGCCGACTTCGCGCCGAGCGCCGTGCTCGACGGCATCGCAGCCGCGCATGCGGTGGGGCTCGCCCCGATCAAAGTGAACATGGTCGTCAAGCGCGGTACGAACGACGGCGAAATCGTGCCCATGGCGCGGCACTTCAAAGGCTCGGGTACCGTCCTGCGGTTCATCGAATACATGGACGTGGGCACATCGAACGGCTGGAATATGGCTGAAGTGCTGCCGTCGGCCGACGTCGTGGCCCGCATTGCCGAATATCTCCCGCTCGTGCCGCTCGAGGCCCACACGCCCGCTGAAACGGCGCAGCGCTGGGGCTACGCGGACGGCAGCGGCGAGATCGGCGTCATCTCCAGTGTCACGCGCGCCTTCTGCGGCACCTGCACGCGCGCGCGCTTGTCGACGGAAGGCAAGCTGTATTTGTGCCTCTTCGCCTCGGCAGGGCACGATCTGCGCGCGCTGGTGCGCAGCGGCGCAACCGACGAGGAAATCGCCACGGCCATCGGCCGCATTTGGGAAGCACGCGAAGACCGGTACTCTCAATTGCGCGGCAGCGCGGACGCCGACGCCGCACGCGGCGGCAATGCGCGCGTCGAAATGTCTTACATCGGCGGATAGCCTTCACATATCCGCCCTCGCGCCGATGAATACGCACACGCGCCCGCGCATCACGGGCCTGATTTTGGCAGGCGGCCGAGGCTCGCGCATGGGCGGCCTCGACAAAGGCCTGCAATCGCTGGCCGGCGAACCGCTCGCGTTGCACGTCGCCCGGCGCCTCGCCGAACAAGTCGACACGCTGCTGATCAGTGCGAATCGGCACTTGGACGAATACGCGCGATTGGGGGCGGCGTTCGGTGCCCGTGTCGTTCAAGACGCGTCGTCCGACTTTTCCGGGCCGCTGGCGGGTCTGCTGGCCGGGCTGCGCGCGGCGCCGACCGAGTTGCTGCTATGCGCGCCATGCGACACGCCCGCCTTGCCGACCGATCTGGCCGCCCGGCTTCTGGCCGCGCTCGAGGCAGAGCACGCCGATGCAGTCGTGGCGAAGAGCGTCGATGCAGCGGGAAAAACCACGCTTCACCCCGTCATCGCGCTTGTGCGCACGACGCTCGCCGGCGACTTGGCTGCCTATCTCGCCACCGGCGAACGCAAGGTTCGCACGTGGTACGCACGCCACAAGCACGTAGAAGTGCCGTTTGAAGACGAGCACGCGTTTTACAATGCCAACTCT